>JAFGJF010000016.1 GCA_016929205.1 Anaerolineae bacterium | reverse complement strand
GTCTGGCAGAGATAACCGCTGAAAGCATCTAAGTGGGAAACTCGCCCCTAGATTAGATCCCCCATCTCGTTAAGAGAGTAAGACCGCTGGAAGACTACCAGTTAGATAGGCCACATGTGTAAGCACAGCAATGTGTTCAGCAAAGTGGTACTAACGGTCGAGGGCTTGATTCATTAACGTAAGAAAAACGAAATTGTTACGAGTAACATTCTATTCAACTTTTAGGTGCCAAGTAATGCACATTTAAAGTGATAAAAAAGGTTCTCTTGGTGTTTAGAGCGACGTGGTCCAACCCGGTCCCATTTCGAACCCGGTCGTTAAACGCGTCAGCGCTGATGGTACTTGGGGGGTAGCCCCCTGGGAGAGTAGGTCATCGCCTGGAGAACCTTTTTTGCATGTGGTATCATTTAAGCCCCTTGTGCAGAGCACAAGGGGCCTTTTTGTGTACGGGAGAATTTGTTTACGGTAATGCGTACAAGATGCTCCCGATACCAAGCTCGTATAGCAGATCTTGGCCGGGATCGGTCATCAGGAAGATGCCGGGGAGGACAACGCAGCAGCAGCATAGCAAAAGAACGATCACGATGACGGCGACAATAATCCAGATCTTTTTGTTGTCTTTGCTCTGTGCAACGGCCGGCGGCGGCGGCGGTGGCGGTGCAACAGCGTCTTGCGTCGGTGGTGGCGGGAATTCGAACGTCTCTGGCTCTGGAGGCGGTGGCAGTTCGAATGTGTCTGGTTCTTCTGGCAGCTCTGCTTCCAGCGGTATTTCTTCGAATGCTTCCGGTTCTTCTGGCGGCGGCGCTGGCTCCGGTTCCTCGCTCGCTTCCGGTGCTGCGGTTTCGAGGATCTGATCTTCCTCGGGCTCGGGCAGGATTTCTACAGGTGCGCCACAATTGCCACAAAATTTCTCGTCAGCACTGACTTCTGCTCCACATTCTTGGCATTTCATTTTTCGCTCCTTCTTCAATGCTATCTGGCCAATTTTGATAATATGATTCAACAATACCTATTTTATGACAGCGACTTCGGCGATGCGCCAAACGTTTTTGATCTTGACAAAGCGCCAAAGCAGCTTTCTCCGCTCCTTTTGACCTTGAAGCTCGTATTCGACTTCGGCTGTTACCGGTACCGGCTCACTGGCGATCTCTATGGTGGCCGTCGACGGGCAGGTACATGCCGGCTCGGGACACTCACAGGTTGTGGCCCCCGTATTTGCCGTTGCTTGTGCTTGGATGGCCTGCTCGTGTTTTAGGATCAGATCGGCCTTTGCCTTTTCTTCTTCCGAAGGATTATAGTTGAGGCTTTTGACGCAAATGCCAGTGACCGCGGTGCGCGGCCACGGTGCGATTTGGGCCCATTGGCTGTCCGGGAGCGGATTGCGCAGGCTTTTTTGCGCCTCCTCAGTGAGGAAAGAAAAAGCCTCTTCGGTGGTGAAATTGCGGTAAAATGCCATCAATACCTTGTCGGGATAGGGGGACGTATCCACGTTTTGAGGTTGGCCATAGGCAAAATCGAGGCATTGTTGGCTTGGGTCTTTCAGGTCGTCACCCACCATATAGCTTCCTGCTTGCGGGTAATATATCTTGCGGATGGCCAACTGGCTTCGATCGTTTTTGGGTTCCCAGACGGTGACTTGAGTCGGGTCCAGCTTGACGCCAGCTTCTCCCTCGAATTTGCCCAGGCAGCGATACCATTGGCCCGTTTCAGCGTTGTCGTCAGGTGCAACCAGCTCGCTCTTTGCGTGGTCTTGCCATTGAAAGATCGCCACGCGGGTCGTAATACCATCGCTGTTCACGCTTTTGTATACGACTTTGGGTTTGGTGCCGCCCGCATCCAAGAGGATTTCTTGGAGTTCGATGCTCGATTTCCCTTCGCCGAGAAAGGTGCCCCAACCAGGCGCCGATAGTTCGTATGGATACACAATCGGCGGCTCTCCCCGGGCGTGATAGATGTAGCCACCGACGGGAGTAAAGGCCGATTTTTCTTTAGGATCAAAGTTGTACAGGATCACCCAATCTTTTTGGTTGTCAGCATTGGTATCCAGCCGGTAGATGTCGTAAACTTGCCACTCCGATGGCCAGATCTTTTCAAAGTCGAGCCGTTTGTCCTCTGGCGCACATCCCGGCAGCAGAACCAGCAGGACCACAGCAACAAACAGGATGGCTACCAGTTTACATTTGAGGCGTGCGGTTTTGTCCACGTTTACCCCCTCTGCAATTGCATCAAGGTGAATGTTGCGTCTGCGAAGCGATGGGTGCAAATCTGCTCCACCGGCAGGCGATTTGACAGTATCTAGTTGTTGTCTGGCAACAATGCTCGTTCCAATACTTGATCTATGGATTCGACGAATACAAACTCGATGGTCTTGCGCACCTGGAGCGGAATATCTACGATATCTTTGCGATTTCCTTTGGGTAGAATGAAGGTCTTGATGCCAGCGCGATAGGCAGCCATAACCTTTTCCTTGAGCCCGCCCACAGTCAAAACGCGCCCGCGCAAGGTGATCTCACCGGTCATCGCCACATCACGGTGGATGGGGCGCTCGGTCAAGGCCGATATCAATGCGGTGGCAATGGTCACGCCGGCGGAGGGCCCATCCTTGGGAATCGCGCCCTCGGGTGCGTGAATGTGGATGTCAAGTTTGTCCAAATCCGGCGGCTCGGTGTCCAACTTGTCCAGCAGCGTTCGCGCGCAGCTTAGTGCTGTTTGCGCCGATTCTTGCATCACCTCGCCCAGTTGCCCGGTCAGTGTCAGGTTACCTTTGCCTTCCAGGAGGGCCACTTCGATGGGCATCAAGTCGCCTCCAGCCTCGGTCCAGGCGACGCCTGTCGAGACGCCGATTTCGTCGTTGGAGAGCCCTTTCCAGTTTTCAAATTGGGCCGGTCCCAGGTATTTGTTCAGCGAGTTTGCGGTGATGCGCCCGGGGAGCGGTTTATCCTCGGCGAGCCGGCGAGCCAACTTGCGACAGATTTTGGCGATTTCGCGTTCGAGATTACGGACGCCGGCTTCATAGGTGTATTCGTGGATGATAGCGAGTATGGCCTGATCGGAAAAGGCAATCTCGGTTTTGTCCAATCCATGTGCTTCTTTTTGCTTGGGGATCAAAAAGCGGTGGGCGATTTTGAGCTTTTCCTCTGATGTGTATCCGTCAAATTCGATCACTTCCATCCGATCGCGCAAGGCAGGGGGTATCGGATCAAGAATGTTGGCTGTGGTAATAAACATAACCTTGGACAAGTTGTAAGGCAGGTCCAGATAATGGTCAGAATAGGCATCATTTTGCTCGGGATCGAGCAGTTCGAGCAATGCGGCGCTGGGATCGCCTCGAAAGTCAATACCCAACTTGTCAATTTCATCGAGCATAAACAAGGGGTTGATCGTCTTTGACTGGCGCATCGTTTGAATAATACGCCCCGGCAGCGCACCAATATAGGTACGGCGATGTCCCTTGATCTCGGCTTCGTCATGGATGCCACCAAGACTGACGCGCAAGAAATGCCGTCCCAGTGCCTGGGCGATCGACTTGCCCAGCGACGTTTTGCCCGTGCCCGGCGGACCAACAAAGCACAAGATCGGACTGCGCATTTTGTCGGCAGCGAGCTTGCGTACAGCCATATGCTCCAGAATGCGTTCTTTGGCTTTTTTCAGCCCGTAATGGCTGGATTCCAGCGTTTCCTCGGCCTGGGGGATGTCCAAATTGTCGGTTGATTCGTTTTGCCAGGGCAGTGCAAGCAGCCAGTCGAGATAGGTCTGAATGATCCCGCTTTCGGGCGACATGGGCATCATACCCGACAGCCGCTCAATTTCGTGCAGCGCTTTTTCTTTTACCAAGTCGGGCATGTTGGATGCATTGATGTTTTCGGTCAACTTGGCAATCTCGCGTGAGTAGATGTCGCCTTCTCCAAGCTCGTTCTGGATCACGCGTAACTGCTCGCGCAAAAAGAATTCTCTTTGTGAGCGATCGACTTGTTGTTGAGTCTGGACGTGGATTTGTTCTTTCAATTCCAGCACGTCCAGTTCGCGGGCCAGCAAGATGCTCAATTGCTTGAGGCGTGCTTCGGGGTTCAGTTCTTCTAGCAATTCTTGCCGTTCTTGCACTCTAAACTCGTAGGATGAAGCGACCATATCGGCCAGCCAGCCTGGCTCGTCGATGTTCATAGCAAAGACAAAGGCCTCTTCCGAGACCGTGGGATTAAGTTCAACACATTGTTCAAAGAGAGCCAACACGGCTCGCATCAATGCCTCGACGCCTGGCCCACTGACCTGGGACTCGGAGAGCGGCTTTGCGCGCACCATCAAATACGCATCAGACTTGACGAGTTTTTCGATACGAACGCGCCGGTGTCCTTTGGCCAGAATGCTGGTTGTCCCATCGGGCATGTGAAGCATGCGCACAATCTCGAATTTGGTGCCGATCGAGCATAGGTCTTGCAACGTGAATGTTTTCAGATCGGGCTTGCATTGGGCCACGGCGACCATTGGCTGGCCGTTAGAGAATGCCATCTCGACAGCCTTGATCGATACGTCGCGACCGATAGACAAGAGGGTAATCGCATTGGGCAAGAGCACCTGGTCACGCAGCGGCAATAACGGATACTCTTGGACCAATTCCGGTTCTTTTGTGTCGAGAAAACTGTGTCCGGTTAACCTATCCCAAAGGTGAACCAGATCCTCATCAAGTGTGTCTTTTCCCATTAGCCAACTTTCTGAACTGTTTTTCACACTATACCACATTTTTGTGATTAGGGCTACTTGACAGCTATAAGTAAAAAGTGGTTGCTGCGTGTGTCTGTACCGGGCAATTTGATATACGACAAAGGCAATTCGATCGTTGCGGTCAGTTTGGCACCACGTCGCTGTTGCAGATGATACCTATTATGTTAACTCGTTTCTCCTATTTTATATCAAGAACGGCAAATTGTCCAGAGCCAATTCTGTATCTAGTCGGACAAGGGGTGCGTTTTGCTTCATGACTGGTTGTGTGGTATCATTGCTAGCTATGCCGTGTGATAGGAATGCGATGATTTACCGAACCAAGATTGCCTGGTTGGTTTTCGTGCTTGTATGTAGCACATATCTGCTCACTTTTCGAGGGCTCTTTTTTTCGGTTGACGAATTGTCCATGTTTAGCGTCGCCGAAAGCCTGGTGCAGACGCGCTCAATGCAAACGCCCCAACTGGCGTTCACCAATTATCACAATGTCGTCGGCCGGGTCGAACCACTGTATTCGTTGCTGGCCGTCCCTCTGTATTGGCTGGCTGTGCGAGTTGGCTGGTTGGGCAACGTCCAAACTGTGATGGTGTTGAATGTGCTGATTACGACGGCGACGGCGGTGAGCTTGTATGCCTTGTTGTTGTCTTGCGAGCATCCGCCGGAACGTGCAGCGGTGACAGCCTTGTTATACGGCTTGGCAACCGTTGCCTGGCCGTACAGCCGCAGCTTTTTTCGCGAGCCGTTGCTGGCTTGGCTGCTGGTGGTTGCGGCGCTCGGTTTTGTCCGCTGGCGGCAAACGCACCGCGCTCCGTTTGCCGGATTGGCGCTGATATGTCTGGCGCTGATGCCTTTTGTCAAAGTGACGGCGGCGCTGGCATGGCCTGCTTTTGCCCTGGCGTTTTTGTTTGGCGGAGACCTTGACTGGCACGCGCGTGCGCGGCGGCTGGCATTTGTCGTTGCCGTGGCCGGTTTGGGCAGTGTGGCGCTATCAGGCGCTTTTATGATGCGCCGGAGCAGAAGCGTACTGGTTGTTTTGAGAATCCTGGCCGAATGGGCCGATTTGACACACGTGCTGCCCCGGTTGTTTGGTTTGACGTTTGGCGCGGGGCGCGGCATTTTTCTCTTTTCGCCTGTGTTGCTGCTCGTTTTTCCCGGCGCCCTGTTGCTCTGGCGGCGACGGCGAACAGAGGCGATCCTGGTCTTTGCGCTGCTGCTGTCATTCTTGTTTGGGTATAGTGCCTACCGTGACTGGCACGGTGGTTTAGTGTGGGGCTCGCGTTTCCTGGCGCCGATTATCCCTTTGTTGTTGCTGCCCGTTGCTGACCTGCTTGCGCTGGATAAACGGCTGTGGCGTGTCATTGCCGGCGTGGTCATTGTGTTGAGTGTGGTGTTTCAGTTTGTGGCGGCGACGTCGGACACCTCGTTTGTGACCGGCGCAAGTGCGTGGGACAATCTGACCGATTACGTGCATGCGCCACTGGTGCAGCAGATCTTGAGGTGGCAACCGGCCAATTTTGATATGCTGTGGTGGCACGGCCCGGTCCCAGTTCATCTGCAGCAGTCATATGTAAACGTTGGCATGGCCCTGTTGCCGCTGTTCAGCCTGGCAGGCGCAGCGGGACTGTTGATCGCCTGCTTGCGAAACAAATCACGGTTCAGGTTTGGGGCGCCGATATGGCACGTATTGCTCGGCCTCTTGTTGGGCGGCGGTACGTTGGTGCTGTTGTGGCAAGGCTCGACGGCAGTGGCCGGATATCCCGGGATCAACCCCGAGGAACTGCGCCAGGTTGCCGACATTGTCAATCGTGATCGAAGCGAGCCGCACGTGATCGCGACAGTATCGAATGACGTGCACTTGAGCGTGTTGCTGAACTATTTCAAGGGCGAGTTTGTCTATTATTGGTTTTCGCCAGCGCAGACGGAGGGTTTTGACGCGCTGATGCACCCTCCTTTGAGTGACGAAACGAGCGTGCGCCTGATTGTGGATCGAGTGCATATGCCCCCCGAGTATTCGGGACGTGACCTGGAATTATGGCTCAATACATATTTGCATCGTTACTTTGTGGATTGGGTTGGCGGCGGGTACGAAGTATATAGTTATTTGTATCCACCGCAAGAAATGTCGCTGAGTGAGGTGAGCTATCGCTGGCAACCGGGCATGGCGATGTCAGCCTTTGGAATGGTGACTCCGGATGGGGCGTCGCGTCTCGTCAAGCCTGGCGAGCCTGTGTGGTTGACATTCCATTGCCTGGCGTGGCAGCCGATCAAAGCCGACTATGACATTTTTGTCCAGTTTCTGTCGCCCACCGGTACGTACGTGAACGGCACCGATGGCGCACCACAGTTTGGTGCGACAATGACATCGTGGTGGCTGCCGGGGGAGACCATTGTCGACCGGCGCGCGTTTTTTGTCCCGGAGGACGCAGCGCCGGGCGAGTACTCGGTGATTGCCGGGTTTTATGCTAACGGCGAGCGACAGCCGCTCGTCGATGCATTTGGGAACGACCTGAGAACGCACATTGTACTGGGTAGGATTCAGGTTGGGCAAGATTGAGCATTTGCTAGCTTTTGTTGGAGGGTTGTGTTGAAGATACTGCAAAGAGTGTGGGCTGCCAGTTTTTTGTTGGTCTGGAGCATAAGCATGAGCGGCTGTGTCTTTAGGCCGCTGATCTATGACGTTTTAGTTTCCAATACGACGATCTCGCCCAATGCAGATGGCGATACCGATATCACACGCATCGAGTACAAGCTGGCGCGTAATGCTATGCTTTCGATCTATTTGCAGGATGAGGGAGGGGAAAAACACTATTTCCGCTACCAACGCGAGCGATCTCGCACCGTGGGCGGGCGCCCTTATCGCGTGGATTTTGGTGGTGTGATTCCGATCGAGGTCGATGGTTTTCGACAAGATCGCGTGTTGCCAGATGGCATGTATGTGCTCGTATTGGAGGCGACGGATCGAAAGGGCGAAACGCTGAGCATAGAGCGCGATTTTACCATCGTCCATGCGGATACGATGCCCCCCGAATTGCAGGGATTTGCGCTGGACCGGCACGAGTTCACGCCTAATCGCGATGGCGTAAACGACCGAGTTAACATATCGTATCTGGTGACCAAGGATGCCCAAGTGTCGGTCTATTTGCTTGGTGAGGATGGCCGTAAATATCCGATCGGCGATCCAAAGGGTCCGACCGAGCCGGGGAAAGCGGGCGCGTTTTATCACGATTATTCTGGCGGTGTCGACGAAGGCGCTGAACCGCCGCCTGACGGTATGTATACGGTCGTGGTGACGGCCGAAGATGCGGTCGGCAACAAGGTGACAGCGACGGATGCCCTCGAGATCAAAGAAGGGGGCGTTCCCATGGCAGCGATCGTGGGATTGGAATGGCAGGTTTCAGCGGTGACGATTCCGCTAGGAGGGACCCTGTATTTTACGGCAACGGTCGAGAATTATGGGGAGACGCCGATCCGAACCATTGGTCCCGAGTCGGGCACGCAGTATACGACCGAGTGGAACTATGCGACGCTGGGTGGGTTTACGAGTTCCGGCGCGTTTCGTTTTGGGATTGGCTTTGACAACAGCCCGCTGGGCGATTACATGTGGCGCTGGAGCCTGGGCCGGTACGATGAGCTTCGATCCGTTCAGAATGGTGACGAAACGTTTTACTATCTCGATCCGGGCGAGCGGGTGATGGTCACGGGCAGCATCGTGTTGAATCACGCCCCTCCCCGCAATCCGACGCCTTTTTGGGCAGGATTGATCCATGAAGACGTCGAGATCGTCAACAACCGTGCCGATCCCAAGTGGATCACGGTCGAAGTGGAGCCCGATGGCCCGTGGGGGCAAAAGGAAACGCCTACGCCGATGATCAAAACCGATTGAGCGGTGAGAGGAGATACGATGAGTGGAATGGATAATGAGATGGATCTGACGAGCAAGACCGCATCGCTTGCTCAGGAAATTGCCAAGTTGGGCAGCGTCGTGGTTGCCTTTTCGGGCGGGGTGGACAGCACGCTGCTGCTGGCGATGTGCGTCGAGTTGTTGGGGAAGGAGAATGTGTTGGCAGTCACGGTCGAATCGGCGATCCATCCCACGATAGAGCGCGGACGCGCCACCGAGCTGGCAGAACAGATCGGGGCTCGCCATCTGGTGCTCGATTCTGATGTCCTGAATGATCCCGAGTTCAATGCCAATTCACCGGAGCGGTGCTATTTCTGCAAACGGGGCATCATGCGGCGCTTGTGTGCCATCGCCGGCGAGTACGGGATGGCACACGTTGTCCACGGCGCCAATCAGAGCGATTTGGGTGATTACCGGCCTGGAGCACGGGCGGCAAACGAGGCCGGCGCGAAAGCGCCGCTGCAGGATGCGGGGCTGACCAAAAATGACGTCCGCGCACTGTCAAAACAAAAGGGATTGCCAACGTGGGATGAGCCGTCGATGGCCTGCCTGGCGTCACGCTTTCCCTACGGTACGAGGTTGACGGATGCGGGGCTGGCGCGCGTCGATGCGGCGGAGAATTTTCTGCGCGAGGTATTCGGGTTGCGGCAGCTGCGCGTGCGCGATCATCTGCCTGTTGCTCGGATCGAGCTACTGGAAGCGGATATGGAACGGATCACAGGTGTGGAGGCCAGGGCTCGGGTGGTTGCCAAACTCAAAGCGCTGGGTTACACGTATGTGACCCTGGATTTAGCCGGATTTCGAAGCGGAAGTTTGAACGAGGTATTAGGATAGGGTATCAATATGATAGAAGAACATAGTTTTGTTACGCCAGATTTGAACCGCGCGAAGCGCAAAGGCGTGCCAGAAGTGATCCTGGCGCAAGGCAAGGCGTTGGAACACGCGCTCAAGATCGTGCATATTTTTCTGGAAAAGAACGGGCGAGCGATCCTCAGTCGGGTTTCACCCGAGCTGGAGGAACAGCTGCGTCAGGAATTTGACGCTAGTGCGCAGTTAGAGTGGTATGCTTCGGCACGGGCGGCGGTGTTGCTGGCCCCCGATTTCGAGCGGCCGATCGTCGGCGGACGTGTTGGGATCTTGACGGCAGGCACGTCGGACGTGCCAACGGCCGAAGAGGCGGCGATGTTGTGCAAAGAGATGGGCTGTGAGGTGTATACCACGTTTGATGTCGGCGTGGCCGGGCTGCATCGTCTTTTCGACCCGCTGCGGCGGATGTTGGAAGAAGATGAGGTGGATGTGCTCATCGTCGCTGCCGGTATGGATGGCGCGCTGCCATCGGTGGTTTCCGGCCTATCAGACGTGCCGGTGATCGGCCTGCCGACCAAGGTGGGGTATGGTTTGGGTGGGGAGGGGATTGCCGCGCTCTATTCGATGCTGCAAAATTGCGCACCGGGGATGGCGGTGGTCAATATTGGCAATGGCATCGGTGCCGGGGCGATGGCTGGGCTGATCGCCAACCGGATGGCACGAGCACGTCGTTCTGTGGAAGAAAAAACACAAGACTAGTGTGAAAGGTTGTCAAGAACAAATGTCAGATACACACAATCACGGTCATTCGCACGATCATGGGCATGATCACTATGAGCCGGTTTCGGACGGGCAGCCAGTGCAGCGCCACGTTCAAGGGCATGGAACGCACGTTTTGTACGTCGACGCCTTTGCCGGGGCGAGCGGCGATATGCTGCTCGGTGGGCTGATCGACGCCGGACTCGAACTCGACGCGCTCAAGAACGCATTGTCGAAAATGGACCTGGATGGCTATGAACTGGAGACGGAAGACAAGCAGGATCATGGCCTGACCGGCACCAAACTGCACGTGCGCGATACGCTGGAAGCGTACCCGGCGCGCCACCTGCATGACATTCAGCACATCATTTACGACAGTACGCTCTCTGATCAGGTCAAAAAGACGAGTATGTCAGTCATCGAGCGGTTGGGACGTGCCGAGGCGAGCATTCACGGCGTGCCGCTGCAAGAGGTCCATTTTCACGAGGTGGGCGCAGTTGATACGATCGTCGACGTGGTGGGCTTTTGCGTCGGATTGGAGATCATGGGCATCGAGCAAGTGTATGCCTCTTCGATCCCGCTGGGCAGCGGCACGATTGACATCGCCCACGGGCGGTTCCCGGTTCCCGTGCCAGCCACGCTGGCGCTGCTGGCATCGGTTGGTGCGCCGACGGTGGCTCATCCTGCGCAGACCGAGATCGTCACTCCGACAGGCGCGGCACTGTTGAGCCAATTGGCGATTTTCGAACGGCCGGCTATGCGCGTGCACAGGGTGGGATATGGTTTTGGCAGCAAGGCGTTTCCGTGGGCGAATGCGATCCGGATCTGGGTGGGCGAGCGCGAGCACAAGGATCACGGCGATCTTGATCGCTACGATCACGATCGTGTGATCGAACTCGAGTGCAACCTGGATGACGTCACCGGCGAGACGTTGGGTTATACGATGGAACGCCTTTTTGAGGCCGGCGCACTCGACGTGTGGTTCACGTCGATTCAGATGAAGAAAAACCGGCCCGGCATTTTGCTGTCGGTGCTTTCGCCGTTGGATCGCGTGGACGAGATGTCGCTGATCATCATGCGGGAGACATCGACGTTGGGGATCCGAACGTTTCCACCGGCGCACCGGATCAAGGCCGACCGGCGGATGCGTGAGGTCGAGACGCCGTGGGGAACGGTGCGGGTGAAGGAAAAGTGGCTGGGCAAGCAGCGGCTGGCGGCGTCACCTGAATACGAAGATTGTGCGCGCCTGGCGCGCGAGTCGGGCGAGCCGGTCATGCGGGTGATGAAAGCGGCGTGGCAGGCAGCGGAGGCGTAGGCGTGCCCGACCTGGCACTGGTGGTGGTGAATTGGAACGTGCGCGATCTGTTGATCGCTTGTTTGGGAACCGCGCAGCAAGCGCTCGATGCAGCCGGTCTGGATGGCGAGATCTGGGTTGTCGACAATGCTTCTCGCGACGACAGCGTGGCCTTGCTTAAAACGTGGTTTCCCAACGTGCGGCTGATCGCCAGTTCGACGAATTTGGGGTTTGCGGGCGGCAATAACCTGGCGCTGCGTGAGATCGGTTTCCAGGTGCAGGCACCAACGGCCGACTATCAACTGACAGGCGGTGGGAACGAGGCACAAATGGAGCCAGATGGTTTGTCATCTGCGACGCGCGATCTGCCCAAGTTTGTGCTGCTTTTGAATCCGGACACGTCTGTGCAGCCAGACGCGATCCACCACCTGGTGCGCTTTATGGAACAACATCCTCGGGTTGGCGTCTGCGGGCCGCGGCTGGTGTATGGCGATGGCAGTTTTCAACATTCAGCCTATCGTTTTCCCTCGCTGGCACAGATCTGGCTCGATTTTTGGCCGATCAACTGGCGGCTGACCCATTCTCGTCTCAATGGACGCTATCCGGGGCGGTTGTACGAGGATGGTGAGCCATTTGAGATCGATCACCCGCTCGGGGCAGCGATGCTTTTCCGGCGGGAGGTGATCGCCCAGACGGGCGGTTTTGATCTCGATTACCACATGTACGTCGAAGAGATCGACTGGTGCATACGGATCAAGCGCGCGGGTTGGCAGATCTTTTGTGTGCCTCGCGCACAGATCGTTCATTTTGAGGGGCAGAGTACCAAACAGGTTCGGCCCGAGATGATTGTGGCTTTGTGGCGTAGCCGCACTATTTTGTTTGGCAAGCACTATTCGCCCCTTTTCCATTGGGTGGCACGGCGGCTGATTCGTACCGGGATGCGAGCCAAAATTCGACGAGCGCAGAACGAGATGCAGCACGGCGAGATCAAAGAGGCAAAAGCCCGACTTTTGATCGACGCGTACCGGCAGGTGATCGAGATGTGATGGCTTGTGGGTGGATCAGACTTTGGTCGTAGACAAACGATCATTCTTGTGATAGGCTTGACATCAGCGAATGGTCGTTTTTGCTTTGTAATCAGGCAGCCAGCTCCAGGCGCTGTTCTCGGTGTGTACACAAGATGGAAACGACGAGCGGGTTGAGCGGTTCCTAGTCAAGGATGGGATAAATGAAAATGCGAACGGTTTTTTTGTTGGCGCTAGGTCTTGTCGTATGGACAGGATGCACTGGCCCTGTCTCGACGCCTGTCGCGACCGAGGCGGGAGCTGCTTTGACGCCGACGCCGTGTGTGCTGGAGCCCATCGTCGTGCCCACGCCGCCGGCCGTGATACCGCCCTATACCGAATTGGACGAGACGACGGGTCTGCACGTCACGGGCAGCATTCCAGAGATCGACTTTGAGACCTATCGTCTGGAAGTGGTGGGCAAGGTGGGCAATCCACTCAGTTTGAGCTATGACGATTTGCGCTGTATGGGCAGGGTCGAACTCCGCTGCACATTGACTTGCCCGGGTTTTTTCTCGGATGAAGCGACCTGGGCCGGCGTACCGCTGGACCACATTCTGGAATTGGCCGAGATCGAATCGGATATCTTTGGTGTAAAGCTGGTCAGTGCAGACGGCTATTCGACCCTGGTTTCACCGAATATGCTCCAAACCTCGGAGCCATTTCTGGCCTATGAATGGGAGGGGGAGCCAGTGCCTATGTTGCACGGTTTCCCGGTACGAGCCATTTTCCCCGATGCGCAGGGCAGCTTTTGGGCCAAATGGTTGATCAAGATCGAAGTATATTAGTCTGCGTCAGGGCTCTTGCCGAGCGAGATGCCCATGCTGTCGGCGATGGCCAATATTTTGGCCAAAAAGGTGGGCAGGGCATCAAAGGCACCAGCGGCATCGCCGGTTTGAAGCACTTGCAGCTTATCGATCTCGGGCATATGGGCAGCCAATTCGGGTAGTTGTGCCACGAGCCGGCTGGCAAGGTCGCCCTCGTTGATCAAATTGCGCACTTGCTGGTGCAGCCGCTCAATGTCGGCCTCTTTTTCGGCCAGCGCGATTTTGATTTGATTGGTTGCTTCTTGCAGTTGCAGTTCGACCTGGGTTTGCTGTTCCTTGCGCGCCAGTTCGGCTTGAAGGGTTTTGCCCTGCAACTGGTCTTGGTGCTCCTGAACGGCAAGGTCAAACTCGGACTGGTGTGTTTTCAGGGCCAGGTCGCGGTCGATCTGTTCCTGGGATGCCTGGAAGCGAGCCTCGGCCAACCGTTTTTCTTCGTCCAGCTCTTTCATAGCCTGCTCGACCTGGAGCGCTTTTTGGCGTGCACCGGCCTCGGCTTCGAGTCTGACCTGTTCGACCTGTTCTTGCTGAGCGAGCTGAAGCTCGGCGAGCCTGGCCTCTTGCTCGGCCTGGGCAGCCTGCATTGCCAGGCGTTGTTCCGACTCGCGCCTGGTGAGGGTGGTCCGTTCTTGCAGTTGGATCTTGCTTTGCTCGCTCTCTTGTTCCCGAGTAAAGCGCGCTGCTTCCTCGGTCAGGCGGATTTGGGTGGCTTCGGTCTCTTTGCTCTGTTTGATCCGCTCAATGTTGACCATCGTTTCCGCCTGGCGGGTTTCCGCTTCCTGGCGCGTCTCAAGCTCTTTTTTCCGGATCGCATCTTGAGAGGTCAGATAGCTGACGCGGGCAGCCTGGTCTTTTTCGTAGCGGAAGGGCGCCTGCAAATTTTCCCACAGGCGCTGCGAGCTGACATAGGCCTCTTTGATCTGCACGGTGACGATCTTGATGCCCAATCCTTCGTCCGTTTCCTGATGGCCCTGGCGGCGTCCTTCGGCGACGACCTTGAGGCGCGTGGTTAGCTCTTCGATGACCGGTTCTTTGTCGGTCAGCACCTCTTCGACGCTCATTGTGGCGATCTTGTCCTTGATCGCCGCCTCGGCCTGCTCTCGAAGCTGGGCATTAACGATGCCCAATGGGTCGTAAGCATCCGAAAAATCGAGCTTGCGGTAGGCCACGCCAAAGTCATCGATCTGCCACTGGACGTAGGCCAGTACATTGATCCCTTGCTTTTCCTTGCTGATGCAGTTGGCGATAATGCCGATCGTCTGCATCGCCGCGGGGACGACCAGGTAGGCATCGGTATAGGGATTGTAGCGAAAGGACACGCCAAGCCCGAGGGTGACCGGCTCTTTTCTGCCCAGCCGGGTGTGGACGACGTAGGCGTTCGGCGGAACGATGATCCGCTTCCAGATCCCAAAGCCGGTCTCTCGAACCTGGATCGGTTCCTTTTCGAGCTGCAGTTCTTCGGACGTTTTGAATACCGGCTGCGGGGCAGGCGGCTGGGGTGAACGCCTTGCCTTGGCCCGTTCGGTATGGTATTCCTGGTCTTGATCGGATGTCTCATCTGATATCAGGTCATCCAGTTCTTTGACCTCGCCCAGTTCCTGCTGGACGACGTTTTGCTGCATAAACACGTTGGCTGCTGCTTCTCGTTTTTTCATTTTGAACCGTCTCCTGTTCCTGGAATCGCGAATGGCGAATCGGTAAAAGTATCCCCCCGGACTATTTAAGGGTCAGCCGGCGATGCACGGACGGCTCGATATAGAACTGCTCCCTCAAGGCGCTTCGGGATCGAACACGATCCGGGTGCGGTGGATGTGCCGAGCGTGTTCGCTCAGGCCAAGTGCTTCCAATACCACGTCGGGACGCCCAATGCGACCTTGATTGTCGCGTAAAAGCTGCATCGTCAGCAGGACGGCATCGTCGCTGCATTGTGCGCCAAGGTTGTCGATCAGGGGGCGGAGGTCGAATCGCTTGCGCCGAAATTCAACCTCGACAGCATCACGCTGCAACAGCTCGTCGACGCGACGTTTGACCTCTGCACAGGGGATGTCGACGAGGGTGACCTGATAATCGGCCCCGTGGATCAACGAAGGGCGAGCCGGTGCTTTGAGCGGGATCGTCGTGACTGCCAGCACCTTTATTCCAAGCGGCAAAGCAGGTTGCAGGCGTGTGATGACCTCTTGATCCGACATAGGTTCGTCCAAGATGACGTCAAGCTCTTCGTTGGCTCCTGTGCACCCGACCGGCGATGGCATAGCAAGGGTAATCCTGGGATGGGGGCTAAAGCCATGCGAATAGGCGAGCGGGATCCCTGCGCGGCGCAGGATGCGTTCCCAGGCACGCAGCAGGTCGAGATGGGCGACGTACCTGATCTCGTTTCCCTTGGCGAACGTCATTCTGGCGCGATGTTTTGGCTGTTCGTTCATGCGCCGCCCCGGCAGCCGAGTTGTTCGATCGCGCCGCAGTTGGTGCATCCCTCCCGGCAGTCGCGCGTGGTCGTTTCGGTCGTAGCACGTTCGAATTCGCGCCACAGATAGGCTTGGTCCACGCCGCAAGAGATGTGAGCCCAGGGCAGTACGTCGTCCGGCAGGCGCTCGCGGCGCGCCTCCTGCCGGGGATCGATGCCCTCGGCGGCAAAGGCGTTTTCCCAGGCTGGCCAGTCGAACTGTTCGTTCCAGGCATCAAATCGGGCGCCGGCTTGCCACGCTCGTTCGATGACAGCACCCAGCCGGCGGTCGCCACGCGAGATGACGGCTTCGAGCAGGGTGTTGCGCGAATCGTGGTAATTGAAACGGATGCCGCGCTCGCGCAGACCGCCTTTGAGGAGCTGATGGCGACGCTGCAACGTTTCGTCGTCGATCAAGGGGTGCCACTGGAACGGTGTGTGCGGTTTGGGAACCAGCGTTGAAACGGTGACGCTGACGTTGGCCTTTTTGCGGTGATGCTGGTAGCCAATCTCGAGCACCGCTTTGACCGTATCGATGATCGCGATCACATCCTGATCGGTCTCGGTGGGCAGGCCAATCATAAAGTAGAGCTTGATGCGCTGCCAGTTGTTGGCATAGGCGGCCTGGGCAGCGCGCAGTAAATCGTCTGCGGTGACCTTTTTGTTGATCACGTCGCGCAGGCGCTGGCTGCCGGCCTCGGGGGCAAAGGTCAGCCCGGAACGGCGCATGCCTTGAAAGGCCTGGGCCAGTTCGACGGAAAAGGCGTCGGTTCGCAGGGAGGGCAAGGTGACGGAGAGCGGCGGCTGGCGATCCTGGCCGATCAGGTCTTGTACGATGCCCTCGATCTGCGAGTGATCGGCCGAACTGAGCGAGATCAGGCCGATTTCGTCGTACCCGGTATGGCACAAGAGCGCGTTTGCCGTCTCGACGACCTCGGCGCGCGAACGCTCGCGCAGGGGGCGGTAAATCATGCCAGCCTGGCAAAAACGACAGCCCTGCGTGCAGCCGCGCATAATCTCGATCACACCACGATCGTGGACCGGCTGTACATAGGGTACGACGAGGTGCGTGGGCGCCGGCGGCAAGGGATCGACTACCCGTTTGACGATCGGCATCTGTGCCTCGGGTACGTTAGGCGCTATCGATACCAGTTTCCCGCGCCCGTTGTTGCCATCGCTGTAAGCGACGGTGTAAAAACGTGGCACATAGATGCCGGGAATGCGGGCCATCTCTTTTAGCAGCGCCGTTTTGTCGCCCGGTTGTGTTTGTCGAAAGGCATCGATGATCTCGACGATGACCTGTTCGCCTTCGCCGACGACAAAGGCGTCAATGAAATCGGCCATTGGTTCGGGGTGGTAGGCACCGCTGCCACCGCCAAGGATCAAGGGTGCATTCTCGCCCCGGTCGGCAGCGCGCACGGCAAGTCCGGCCAGATCGAGCATGTTGAGGACGTTGGTCAGGTTTAGTTCGTAGGGCAAGCTAAAGCCAATGATCTCAAAGGCGTCCAGCGGATGGTGACTTTCCAGGGCATAGAGGGGTATGTCCCGGGCGCGCATAACGGCCTCCATATCGGGCCAGGGAGCAAAAACACGTTCGCAGAGTGCGTCGGGATGGTGGTTGACGATGTCGTACAGGATTTGCAAGCCAATGTTGGACATACCCACCTCGACTGTGTCAGGGTAGGCCAGGGCCAGGTGTACAGAGACGGCGTCCCAGTCTTTGTGTACGGCGTTCCAGTCGTTACCGATGTAGCGCATAGGCTTGTCAACAGTGGGCAGCCAGCGGTCAAGCAAAAATTCGTTGATGGGTTGCGGCATGATTCGTTTTCTAGTTTTGTTATAGCGACCATTCTGTTTCGTCGTTCAGGTCTTCGTCTTCGGCGAGCAGACCGGCATCATCGCTGAGTTGGCTGAACATCATCCATTCTTCGAGCGCCACGTCGGCCAACTGGCTGATGTCCGGGTCGGGATGCAAGGTCAGTTCATCCAGCCGCTCAAACGCCTCTTCCCAGCCTGTCTGCCCCAGTGCCCAGATGGCGGCCATGACGACGTCCTGGTCATGATCGTAGGTCATACGCCATAGATCTTTGCCAAAACTGTCGGCGTTCATTTCGGCGACTGCGTCGATGGCTTCGATGCGGATCTCTTTGTCGCGGCTCCAAATCTCTCTTCCGAGGATATCGAGCCAGCGTTTGGAGCCATTGCGCCCCATCGCAAAGAGCGCGCTTATTTTGGCCTCTTTTTCCGGCCGGACATACAACTCTTCGATGAATCCAGGAATGGGGTCGTCGTACAGAAAACTCAGGCCCTCGACTGCGTAGCGTCTTTCTTCCAGGGATTTGCTTTCGTCGGTATAAACGCCGGTCAAGAGTGTGTATATCCGTTGATAATCTTGTTCGGTGTACCAGTCGTCAAGATAGGGATCGTCCCACTCAAAGTCGAGAATGACGGCTTCGTAAATATATCTGCCCAGACCAGACAAGGCTTTGCCGCGCACCGTCTGATCGGGATCGTTTTGAGCAAGGTCGTACAGGCGTTCCATCACCTCGGCATCGACGTGGTTCCACAGATTTTGGATCGCCGTCACACGTGTCTCGGGATCTGTGTCGTCCAGTCGTGCCAACCAAGTGTGCATCGATGCTTCAGTCATTTCCATCTCTATGTCTGGATCCAGTTCGTTTTCGAACGTGTCATCGAACAAGTCCATCGCTCCTCCTATAAAGCCCTTCGGGTTTTGGGCAAGGCCATCTGGCTCACGGGGCTGTCGAACCGGGGGATCCGGTATGAACGGCCAAATGTTTATTTCACTCAGATTGTACCACAGTCTTGTACCTGCCGTCAATAGCAAAAAACGGCCTGGCGTCTTGCCTTTTCACTCCCGGCGAGTATAATATCGTTGATCAAGATGTGGAGGATTCAATGCGGCAACTATTTCCGTTTACGGCAATCGTAGATCAAGAAAAGATGAAACGGGCGTTGATCTTGAACGCCATTAATCCCAAAATCGGCGGCGTTCTCATCCGAGGAGAGCGCGGGACGGCTAAATCGACGGCGGCCCGGGCGCTGGCTGCGCTGCTACCCGACCTGGATGTGGTGGATGACTGTGTTTTTAGCTGCGATCCGGACGTGCCAGAGCTGCTTTGTGACAACTGCCGGGAGCGATTGGCAGCACAGCAAGCGCTGCCGACCGGCATCCGCCGGACTCGATTCGTCGATCTGCCGGTCAGCGCGACCGAAGACCGGGTCGTCGGCACGTTGGATATCGAACGGGCCATTCAGACCGGGCGCAAACACTTTGAGCCGGGGCTTTTGGCGCAGGCTAACCGGGGGCTGCTTTATGTGGACGAGGTGAACCTGCTGGACGATCACGTGGTTGACCTGCTGCTCGACTCGGCGGCAATGGGGGTGAATATTGTCGAGCGCGAAGGGATCTCGTTTCAGCACCCTGCCCAGTTTATCCTGGTGGGGACGATGAATCCCGAGGAGGGCGAACTGCGGCCGCAGTTGCTGGACCGTTTTGCGCTGTGTGTCGAGATCGAAGGGTTGATCGACCCGCGAGCGCGGGTGGCGGTGCTGGAACGGCGGGTTCAATTTGAACAAGACCCGGATGGTTTTTCCATCGAGTGGCAGCCCTACGAGCACGAGATGACGCTCAAGATCGCAGCGGCGCGCCATCTTTTGGCGGACGTGACGTACACGTCGTATGACTTGCGACTCATTGCCGAGCTGACGGCGAGCTATCACGTCGACGGGCATCGCGCCGATATCGTGATTTTGAAAGCAGCCCTGGCTAATGCTGCTTTTAATGGACGGACCGAGATCCAGGAAGGCGACATTCTCCAGGCGGCAGAGCTGGCTTTGCCGCATCGCCTGAAACGGCATCCTTTTGAGGATACGGAGACGGATCTGAATAATCTGCAAGCGCGTCTCGACGAAGCGCAGAACCGGGCACAGGCAGAGCAAGAGGCGCCTGCGGCCGGAGATGGGGAAAAAAAAACGCAAGTGACGGCGAAGACATAGGCGACGCCGAATCGGACGTGGATGCAGAGCCGGACGCGCAGGATGCCGTGCCGCGCCCGAGCGAGCAGAGCACCGAGCCGACAGAAGCAGGCAAACACGCTACCGAGAGACAGATCGACGTCGGCGAAGCGTTTTCGCCACGACGCATCTCCTCTCCGATCGACCGGCTGACCCGCCGCTCGGCGGGCAAGCGCTCGGTGACCCAGACGCAGCGGAAACGCGGGCATTACGTGCGCAGCCGCCGGCTTGAAGAGGACGAACGGGCGACAGACGTTGCTTTTGATGCCACTTTTCGCGAGGCAGCGATCCACCAGGTTGAGAGAGCGGACGAGGGGCGCGATTTTTCGATCCATGTCGACGATCTACGGCAAAAGGTGCGCGTGCGTCGCGCGGCCAACTGCATCCTGTTTACGGTCGACGCCAGTTGGAGCATGGCCGCTGCCGAGCGCATCCAGGCAACCAAGGGGGCGATCCTCTCGCTTTTGAACGACGCCTATCAAAAACGCGACTCGGTGGGACTGGTCGTTTTTAACAAGGACCAGGCACGGGTGGTGCTGCGTCCGACCTCCAGCGTCGACCTGGCGCAGAAAAAGCTCAAAGAGATTCCGGTCGGCGGCAAAACACCTCTGCCGCACGGCCTGTGGCTTTCGTACCAGATCCTGAAACAAGAACTGCGCTTGAATCCCCAGGTGATGCCGATGATGATCTTGCTGACCGATGGGGCCGGCAACGTGCCGATGTCGGGCGACTCGCCGCGCGCCGAGGCACTGCGTATTTGTTCGTTGTTTCGAAACAGCCCAATCCGTTCGGTGGTGGTCAATATGGAGCACATTGCATTCGACCGTGGGCTGGCGCAGGAACTGGCCGATTCGTTGAACGGTCCCTGCTATCGCCTGGACGAACTGCAAGCCATGTCGCTGGTGCGGACTGTACGCGGCGAGTTACTCGGGCATGATACACGGTAGATTTCGTTAGCCCATCCGTTCCAGCCGCCAGTGTTCACCGATCCGTATGGTCTCGACGGCGACGCCGGTGCCGGTGATAAAGGTGACCGGCTCCGGGCGGTCACAAGAGAAAAAGCGGGTGTCCGATTCAGGGATGAGCTCGTAGAACGTGCGATCTGGCATTTCTTCCAAAAAGAGCCGGCCGCGCTCTTGGACGATCACGACACGATCATCCGGACGGTCGGCAGGGCGATATTGACCTTCATAGCGGGCATAGATGGCCGGATCAACTTGAGCAACGGCTTTTTCCAGCTGCTCGAAACCCGACCAGCCCAAGGCTTGAGCCAGGCCACGCATCACTTCTTGACCGAGCAGTTCGCCGTTTTCCCCGTTGGCCATCCACACGACGCCCTGCCCGTGATCCACGTGTCCACCCATAAAGCTGTGGTAGCCTTCGTTCCACCCAAAATGTTCGAATCTTGGCCGTCCCCCAGCCTCAACGATGGCAAACCCGAGTCCGTAGAAACCGCCTGCCGGTGGAGTGAGCATTTGCCGGGTCATCTCGGCCGAGAGCACGACATTGGATTTGCCGGCATATGATTTGAGGATCTCGATCACAAAACGCGCCAGGTCGGATGGCGTGGTCCACAGTCCCGCTGCCGCCAGTTCGGGATAGGTGTGCCATCCGCCGGGGACTGGCTGGCCGCCGCCCCAGTGGGCAACGGCTGCACTGGCGGTGAGTGTCTCGGGCAGGGGCTGCTGGAAGGTGCTGTGGGCCATGCCCAGTTTGTCGAGGACGAGCGTCTGCATCAGATCGGCGAATGGTTGGCCGGTCACATCCTCGAGAAACTGCTGGATCACCGTATAGCCGCCGCCCGAATAGCTGTATGCCGTTCCCGGTTCCTGGAACACGCGGACGGGGTCCGAGTTGGCAGGCGGCTGGCCGTCGAGGATCTGCCGCACGGTGGGCACGTCCTGGCCGGCAGGGTAGCCACGAAAGCCGCTGACCGTCAGCCCGGCAGTGTGAGACAACAAGCCGCGCAGGGTCACCTTGTGCGCCCGAGTGTGTTCGTTCTCCGGGATCTGCCACGAGCGCAAGACCGTGTTCACGTCGGCGTCCAGGTCGAGCAAGCCGTCCTGTACCAGGCGCAGGGCGGCCATAGCCGAGACCGGTTTGCTGATCGATGCTGCCTGAAAGAGGGTGTTGGCGGTCACCGGTTTGTCGCTTCCGGCTTCCAACAGGCCGTGTCCCCTGGTCCAGGCGATCTCGTTCCCTAGGACGAGGGCGATGCTGAACCCGGGCACGTTGTAACGGACCATCCGATCAGTAAGGTTGAACGGCGGCTGCGGGCGTCCTGCGATGCGGATCGCCGGCAGCAGGCCGCTCTCCACGGCTTGCAGTGCTTGTTCCAGATCGACCATTTTTTTGCCTCCGATGGATGTATGGTTGCAGGTGAGTCAAGGAACCGGGTTTTGGCGCGTACAAACGACGCGGGATAAAAATCCGGTTCCCGAGTTATTCGTTTACGATCATGTGCAGCGGTGCGCGTTCGGCCGCGTGAGTGGGATTGTAATAGTCGTACGCGCCAGACGGCGGCGTCTGGGCGCGCATCGGGAAACGAGCGCGCAGGCGATAGCTGAAAGCCAGCGGCGTTTCAGCCGAAAAATCTTCCAAATAGACGATGATCTGCCGGCCGGTCAGTTCGTAGCGGGCGATGAGCCCCTGCTCGACGAGACGGCTCAAATCCTCGGTGAGCACGGTAAAGCCGGGCGGCACACCGAGGTCGACCAGGGCCATCTTGACCACGCCCGGCACGTTTAACCTGACGTCGACGCTGACCGTGACCTCGTCGTTGACGGCCAAGGCGGTGCGATCGTAGGCGACGTCGATGCTGATTTGCTCTTTTTTTTCCGGCACGGGCGGGACCAGGTTCCAGGGCAGGTAGTAGCTGGTGGCGACCTGGGCCATCAGGTTGCCACCGCCCTGCAGCTCGATCTGGACACGGTTGGCGCCGGTGGGTGAGAATCCCCGGTCAAAGGTGACCAGGTGGACGACGTCGGCGTTGGTCTGGTCAATGGTTAGCTGTTGGGTCTGTTCCTGGTTGAGGGTGACCAGGATCGTCGCCGGGCCCTCGGAACGGCCGGCCTTTTCCGAGGCCAGGAGCAGGGTGCGCAAGGAGAGGATGGTAGCCTGGGTGGTGCTCCAGGTGCCCCAACTGTCTTTGGCCCGGACGAGGTAAGCGAGGGTGCCGGTGACGGCGTCGGGGTGGGCGTCGGCCTGGAGGAAGGCATAGGCTGCCAGGGCGGTGGTCTCGATGCTGCCGCTGTCGCCGGTTGCGCCCATAAAGGTGTCGCCAGCTTGCCAGTACACGTTGTCGCCATCCTGCGCGCGCATGTCGTACAGGCGGTCGAGCACGGCATTGGTCATCGCGTCGTCGGGTGCATAGGCGGCGAGGGCATTGGCGACGAAGGCGAGATTGTAGGCGTCTTGCTCTTGTAGGGCAAACTCGCGCAGATAAGAGATCGCTTTGGCGACTTGAGGGGTGTCCTCGTAGCCGGCCTGGACGAGAGCCCAGGTGGCATAGGCGGTCGCGCCAAGCGCGCCCTGACCGGCGCGGTAGTCACTGACGTTCCAGGTGCCATCGGCTTGCTGCTGCTTGAGCAGCCACTTGGCGGCACGCTCGATGACGGCCTCGTCGACGGGATAGACTTTGGCCATATCGATGAATTCCATCAATCCATAGGCGGTCAAAAAGATTTTGGCTGGCGGGTTGCCCATCAGCGAGAACCCACCGCCGCTGACTTCAAAGGTCAGCAGGCGTTGGTAACCGGTGCCGACATATTTTTCGGCCTGCAGTTGAATTTCGGGGCTGGCCTGTCCACTGCGTTGAAGGTAATCCAGTACGAGAACATTGGGATACGTCGCCGACGTAGTTTGTTCGAATCAACCGTGAGGCAGGCGCAGGATCTTTTCCAACCCCTCGATGATCTGGGCCATGACCCCCGGATAAATCTTGACCTCGACGCGCGGGGTACCGGGCACGGCGGAAGCGGGAATGTCGAGAACAACCTCCTTGCTCTCGCGCAGCCAGTCACTGTCGGTGAGGCGGATCTCCTTGCCGTCGGGCACGACTCGCACCTGGCGGCGGATGGCGTCGCTCATTCTGGAACCCCAGGCGGTGATCTGGAAGCCCTGCTGCCCGAATTGGGTGACGCGGATGGGAAAATAGACGACCTCGATGTCGTTGGAGGCGATGGTCAGGGTTTGTTCTGCCTGACCAAGCAGCTCGAACCACGCTTCCTGCTCGACGACGAGGCGCACCTCTTGTGCTTCGGGCAAATAGTTGAACACGCCGACGGGGATGCTGATCTCGTCGCCCTGGGTCAGCGAGACGGGCAGGTCGATGTCGACGAAAAAGTCCTGGAAAACGCGGATGCCGCGGGTGGTAAAGCCGAGCCGGCCATCCTGGGTGGAGGCCAGCGCGGTCAACCGCCAGGTGGTGATGCTGTCGGCCATCGGCACGCCGAGAGAGACAAAGCCGCTCTCGTCGGTCACGACCTCTGGGTTCCAGTAGAGCGTTTCCGGAAAATATTGGCGCAGGCGGGGCGCTTCGGTGGTCTCGCCGGCTGCGACTTGATCAACCTCGGTTTGGACCTCTTTTTCGACCTCCATGACGACCTCTTCGATGACAACCGTATCCATAATCCCTTGAGGCATTGGCGCGCTTGCCATCGGCTGCATCATCGCGCCTCCGCGAAGGGAGCTTGTCGAAAGCAAGGTCAGGGCAGGCAGGATCAACATCGCCGGTAGCGCGGATAACAGCCCAATGCCGGTGGACAAACCCCCGGCAAAGCGGCGTTCTTGCCACCAGCGTCCCTGCCCATAGAGCAGGTAGGCACCGGGGATCAGCAGGTAGGCGAGCAGGGCGGCCATGATCCAGCCCTCGTCCGGCTCGGGACCCCGATCCGAGGCCAGGATGAGCAGGAAGAGCAGCGCGCCCCAGCCCAGGGACAAGATGGAGAGGGTTTTGGCTGCCGGATCGCGCTTCACCCAGGCGTAGACGCCAAAGATCAACAAGGCCAGGCCCAGGGCTGCGAGGAGGGGGATGAAAACGAGTTCGAGGTCCCCGCTGTACCAGATTTCGGACATGATGATGACCCAGCCGATAGCACAGACGCCCAAGATGAGCAGGACACCAACCGCCACGCCGAGCCCGATCAGGGCGCGCCTGGCGACCCTGGCGCGGATGATGGCGACGATGGCCACGACCCACAACAGCGGCGGGATGAGGATCATACCCATAGCCGAGGCCTGGCCGACAGCCTTGACGCCGTCGTTCTGCGCCTGGCGCACGGCGTCCAGCTTGAGCGGTCGGGAGTTAATCGGGCGAGCCAGGGCGGCAGGCACGACGTTGGCCCATGTGGCTTTG
>JAFGJF010000112.1 GCA_016929205.1 Anaerolineae bacterium | reverse complement strand
GGCATCGCCTTTGGCGCAGTTTACATTGCGATGTTCATCAAGCCGCTCGGGCCGCTCCCGGCTTTGTACGGGACCTTTGCCCTGCTGGTGATCGTCTCGGTGGCCAAACATATCCCGTATTCCTCCCGTTCGGGAGTTTCAGCTATGATGCAGGTTGGCCGGGAGCTGGAAGAGGCGGGGCAGATCTCCGGCGCCAATGTCTGGCAGCGTTTCGTGCGCCTTATCTTTCCGCTCACTAGCGCCGGCTTTGTCGCCGGATTCCTGCTGACCTTTATCACTACCATGCGCGAACTGTCTTTGATCATCCTGCTGGTCACGCCGCAAACTCAGGTGCTGGCCAGCCAGACCATGTTCTATATCGAAAATGGAGATGGCCAGATGGCGAACGTGGTCATTCTGATCCTGATCTCGCTCGTCGCGTTTGGCAACTTTATCATCACGCGGTTTCGGGGTGGCAGTCTTAAACGAGGGCTTGGAATGTAACAGAGGGGAAACCATGGAAACAACAATCATCATCAAAAATCTTTGCAAACGTTTCGGTAAAGTCGTTGCTATAGACAATGTCAGCCTGACCGTCGAGCCGGGAGCTTTTTTGACCTTGCTGGGTCCTTCTGGGTGTGGCAAGACGACGCTGTTGCGTTGTGTGGCCGGGCTTGAAGAACCGGATGGTGGTGAGATCTATATCGGCGATAAACTGGTTTTTTCTTACGACAAAGGCATATCGCTGCCTCCTGGAAAACGCGACCTGGGCTTGGTCTTCCAGAACTATGCCCTGTGGCCGCATATGAAAGTGGATAAAAACATCACTTTTGCTCTCGAGATCCAAAAAATGGGCAAAGAAGAGATGCAAAAACGCGTCAAAGAAGCCCTGGCCGAAGTGCAAATGGACGGCTACGAAGACCGCTATCCACGCGAGATGAGCGGCGGCCAGCAGCAGCGTATTGCCCTGGCGCGTATGTTAGCCTATCGCCCCAAGGTATTCCTGATGGACGAACCGCTCTCCAACCTGGATGCCCGCCTGCGTATGGATATGCGGTCGGAAATCAAACGTTTGCACCGCAGTGCCGGGGCGACCACAATTTACGTGACCCACGATCAAGTAGAAGCGTTGACGATGTCTTCCAATATTGCCGTGATGAAAGAAGGCGTTCTTCAGCAAGTGGGATCGCCCGATGCCGTTTACCATTACCCGGCCAATCTGTTTGTGGCGGATTTCATTGGCAACCCCAAGGTGAACCTGCTGGATGGTGTTGTGAATGAAAATAATTCAGTCGATCTCGGAAGGTTCAAGATCGCCATGGATACATCTAACGCATCCGGAAAAGTGGTCGTCGCCGTACGACCAGAAGATATCGCCATCTCGACAAAACCTGTTCAGGGAGCTGTCGAGTTCACGGCATATTCTATCTTACCGTCGGGAGCCGATTCAACCATCATGGCGCGTTTGGCAGATACAGAGATCACCGTCAGAGAAATGGGCATCAGCAAGATCGAGATGGATGACAAGATCTGGCTGAGATTCGATCCAGACACGCTAAATCTGTACGAACAAGAAAGCGGAAAATTGATCGTCGCGAGAAACTAGGCGACAGCGTCCAAGATGGTCATTGTAATGATCATGATCGTCGCAGAAGGAGGAAAAGAAAAAGAGAGCAGAGGGTTGTAGAACAGTGTGTTTCGAGGATTCCGTTTCCCAACTATTTTCCAAGGAGGAAAAAATGAAAGCGTTGGTAAAACTCTTGACAGTATGTTTGTTGGTCAGCCTTGTTGCTGGCTGCGCTAAACCGGCCGCGACCGAACCCCCCGCCACCGAACTCACTGCAGCCGAGCAATGGGCGCAGGCGAATGGTCTCGGGCCGTACCAGCCCGCCGAGGAAGACTGGGCGGCGGTCGAAGCAGCGGCCAAGCTGGAAGGCAAAGTGGTTGTTTATGCCAACTCGTCCAAGTTTGAGAAATTACTCGATGCCTGGAACGAGTTATACCCGGACATTGCCCTTGAAGGTGGTGATACCGACGACATCGCCATCAAAATGGGTGCGGAGCAGGAGGCCGGGAACGTTGTGGGAGACGTCTGGTTCAACAGCGATGGACACATCTTGTACGGGGAATTTGTGCCCAATCAATGGATCTGGTCGTACCTCCCTCCGGGGGTGGTGCAGTCGGAGGTCACTGCCGAACGGCCGTTTGCGCTTGCGCGCCGCTCAGTGGATGTCATCGGGTACAACAACGAGATTCATCCGGAAGGCTGCCCGCTCACCAACTGGTGGCAGTTGACCGAACCGGCGCTAAAGGGCAAGTTCTTTATGGAGGATCCGCTAGCAGATATGAGCACGACGGCCAAGATTGCCTTGATTGTTCAACACGCAGATCAAATGGCTACGGCCTATCAGACACTATACGGCCAGGAGTGGACCGCGGATGAAGCCTATGGGGAGGATGTTCCCAATGCGGGTTATTTGTTCCTCAAAAAGCTGGCCCAGAATCAACCCGGCATTCAGCCCGGCGGCGATGAGGTCGACGCGGCATTTGCGACGCTTGGTATGGATCCAGCGGTAGAACCCGGGTACGGCTGGACCGGTTACTCGAGCTACGAGAATACCCTGGATGGAGAATTGGCCATGGCACCCTGCATGGGTCTCGAACCGGTGTTGGGTATCTTGAAAGCCAGCTATCTGGCCATTGCCAACAACGCTCCGCACCCCAATGCAGCCAAATTGTTCATCCGATTCGCTCTTTCGCAGGATGGTTTTGATCCCTGGAACAAGATAGGCGCTTACCCGGCAACTGAAGGTCTTTCTGCTGCCGAGGGCATGCCCCCTCGGGAAGAACTGAGTCTCTGGCCCAGCGATGATCTGTTCTCCTATGAAAACGCCAGCCAAGTGCGCGACTTTTGGGCCGTCAGCCTGCTTGCTCCATAAGCGTAGAACAAGTTCAGATGGACGCCAGGAACGAGTGAGCGATTTCTTTCGTATCGGGGCGGAGATGGGTTTTGCCGCTCCGGCTGGGCATAGGAGACCAATTCATGGCAGTAACCCCCATCCGGGCTGTCGTTTTTGACATGGGCGGCACGCTTGAGGACCTTTATTACGACGATGCTATCCGCCAGGAGGCTACCCGCGGCCTGCAAGAGCTTTTGACAGCGCGGGACCTCGATCCTGGCCTGGATTTGCCTGATCTGCAGGCCACTCTCCTTTCGGGGATGAAGGCATACCAGGGTTGGCGCAAGGAAAGCGAGGTCGAGTTGCCGCCGGAGCGGGTGTGGACGGAGTACATTTTTGCGAATCACGATTTGCCTCACGGTCGGTCCTATAAGTGGGATCTTGGGCTGATGGCCGCAGCCCAAGATCTTACATTCTTTTACGAGACACATTTTCAAGTGCGTTCTTTGCGTCCCGAAGCTCCGGAGCTTCTTGACTCGCTGTATAAGCGGGGTTTTTGCTTGGCCATTATCTCCAACATCATCAGCCACCGAGTTGTTTTGCACAGCCTCAAGCAGTATGGTATTGAACACTATTTCAATCCTGTCGTCACCAGTGCGCAATTTGGTTGGCGCAAACCCAATGCGCGAATTTTCATCGAGGCGGCCCGGTTAATGAATCTGACACCTGCTGCTTGCGCTTACGTGGGCGATACCGTGTCTCGTGATGTCATTGGGGCGCGGCGTGCCGGGTATGGGTTAGTCATTCAAATCAAATCTTTCCTCACCGATAAGGCCGACTGTGGTACGGGTAATGTGCTGCCCGATGCAGTCATCCATGATCTGAGCCAAGTTGTTAATCTTGTTACTCCAAACAGGGCTGATCTATGACAATAACCTGTCTATTTCGAAAAAACCACTCACCTGAAAGGTAAATGAAATGCGTCACGACATTGAAGCCATTTTCATCGATGTTGGCAACACGCTGCGAATTGTGGTGCAAGATGAGCCGTTCCAAGCCCAGGCCAGACAGCAGCTCGCGACGCTGGTCGGAGCGCATGAATCCCCCGAGGCTTTCTGTGAGCGGTTGGCTAAAAGGTACAAGGTCTGTAGAAAGCAGGCCAAAGAGACCCTGATCGAATCATCCGAAAAGGAATTGTGGACACACTGGATGCTGCCGGATTTGCCAGCTGACAAAGTTGCGCCACTATCCGGTAAACTGACTCGTCTGTGGCGCGATCGCGACGGGCGCCGGGTCGCGCGGCCGGATGTCAAACAAGTGGTCATCGAACTGAGCAATCGCGGCTACTGCCTGGGGATTATTGCCAATACGATTACCGAGACTGAAATCCCGGACTGGCTGGAAGAGGACGGGCTCACCACATATTTCAAGACGGTGATCCTTTCTTCACAGGTTCGATACCGAAAACCTGGTCCAGAGATATACCTGGAAGCGGCCCGTAGGGCTGGCGTTGACCCTGCCCGGTCGGCGTATGTGGGAGATAATCCCTCCCGCGATATTCTGGGTGCCCGGCTGGCTGGATTTGGGATGACCATCATTCTGAAGGAATCGGCTACACTGAATAAAGAGCCCCATATCGGTGAGGAAAAGCCCGATCTGAGCATTCACGAATTACGCGAGCTCTTGGATATTTTCCCGGCGCGCCGGGTTCCGCGTGACGCCAGCTATTCACGATCAGGGAATACGTCTTGCCCCACTTGACCGAGTTCCGCATGCCCACCGAACACCTCTCGCGCGGCGACACCGCGCTCGCTAATGCCGTCAGAGAGTTGTATCGCCAAAGACAGACAGATTACTTACTCGAACCGATTGTCTTGGTCGACGTGCAGGGGAAACCTGTCGGTCGCATAAACGATGATGATGCGGTCGTTTTTTGCTGTCGTCGTGGCGAACGCGAAATCCAGTTGACGGAAGCGTTTGTCGCACCCGAGTGGGATCGCTTCCCGAGGCGCGATTTTCAAAACCTCACTTTCGTGATCCTGACCCTGTATCACGTCAAGTTCGAAAACCTGCCTGTTGCCTTTGCGCCAACCAGGATCGAAGACACCCTGGGCGAAATCGTCAGCCGGGCGGGCCTGCGCCAACTGCGCGTCGCCGAATCGGAAAAATTTGCGCACGTTACCTTTTTCTTCAACGGAGGCAACCACCAGCCGTTCACAAGCGAGGAGGATGTGTGCATTCCGTCGCCCAAGGGCATCCCTCTCGATCGGGTCCCCGAACTGAGTCTGGCACAAGTGACCAAACAGGTTTTACGTGGCATCGATCAAGGGTACGATCTTGTCGTGGCCAATTTCGCGAACGGTGACGTGATTGGTCACACACAGGACTGTGGCACCAAGATCGAATGCGCCGAGTTTGTGGATGTACGACTGGGACAGGCTGTGAACGCCGCGCTCGCGGCTGACTATGTCATTCTCGTGACGGCTGACCACGGCAACCTCGAAGAGATGACCGGCCCCGATGGAACGCCACACGTTGCGCATACGACCAATTCTGTTCCATTCATTCTGGTCGATCCACGCGCCCAGGCGCGTGCTAACGTGCATAACGGAAGCCTCGCGGATATTGCGCCCACCGTGCTATGCGCACTCGATATCGTGGCACCGGCTGCTATGACCGGCAGAACGCTCGCACCCGGTTACGACTGGGTTGGACGAAGGCGCGTATTGCTTGTCATTCTCGATGGCTGGGGCATCGGCAAAAATGATAGCACGAACCCGATCTTTGTCGCGCAAACGCCAGTATGGGACGATCTGATACGTCGGTATCCGTGTGCCCAGTTGCAGGCTGCAGGTGACGCGGTCGGTCTACAGCCGGGCAAGGCCGGCAATTCCGAAGCGGGGCATATGAACATCGGGGCCGGACGTGTTGTTTTGCAGGATGACGTGCGGCTCGATCTCGCGATGAAGGATGGCTCGTTTTACACCAACGAAACGCTCTGTCGTACGATCGATGAGGTCAAGCGACGGAATGCGAGCTTACACTTGATTGGTCTGCTCACAGAGAAAAGCTCTCATGGTTCTATCGATTATCCGCTGGCGTTGTTGCGAATGGCAAAGGCAAACGATTTGAGCCAAGTCTATTTGCACGTCATCTTCGATGGGCGGAGTACAGAGCCGGGAAGCGCACCCGAGATGCTAGAAAAGCTGGAGAGCCAGGTACAAGAGATCGGGATAGGGCGAATCGTTTCCGGCGTTGGCAGAGGAATTGCTCTCGACCGCGACGGCAACTATGCCAAGACCAAACGCGCATACGACGCATTTGTGTTTGGCGTCGGGAAAAAATGCATCGCGCACTGACGGAAGGATGGCGATATGGATTTCGAATTTCTGCAAAAACTGATTGTGCCCGCTCAAACGAAAATTGCGATGATTATTATGGATGGACTGGGCGGGCTGCCGCTTGAGCCGGGCGGCAAAACCGAACTCGAAACCGCGCACACAGTCCATCTCGACGCGCTGGCTGCGCAGTCGGCTTTGGGGCTCACTGTACCTGTCGGGCCGGGCATCACGCCGGGTAGTGGTCCCGGTCACCTCGGTATTTTCGGTTACGATCCAATCCAATACCCAATCGGACGCGGGGCGCTGGAGGCGCTCGGCGTCGATTTCGAATTGGGTCCAGATGACGTGGCAGCGCGCGGTAATTTCTGTTCGGTGGACGCGACGGGGTTGTTGACGGATCGTCGTGCAGGACGCGTCTCGACCGATGTGAGCAAAGAGTTGGCAAAGCTGCTGCGGGCGATCAAAGTGAGCGGCGTTGAATTTTTTATCGAGCCGGTCAAAGAGCATCGTTTCGCTTTTATTATGCGCGGCCCTGGATTGGGTGACGCATTGACCGAAACGGATCCATGGAAGATCGGCGTACCTGCACGGCCGGTGCGAGCGCTCAAGCCGGATTCCGAAAAAGCGGCGCGACTCGTCAACCAGTTCGTCGAGCGGGCGCGCCAGGTGTTGGCGAACAAGCATCCTGCAAACATGATCTTGTTGCGAGGCTTTGCCAGGTTTCCCGCGTTGCCGACGTACCTCGAGCTGTTCGGCCTGCGCGCGGCAGCCATTGCGGTGAATGGCATGTATCGTGGGGTAGCGAGATTGGCCGGGATGGACGTGCTAAAGGTTGATGGCGATACGGTTGAGGATGAATTTGCAGCGCTAGAGCGGAACTGGAGCGACTTGGACTTTTTTTATCTGCACGTCAAGGAAACAGATACCGCAGGCTCGGACGGCGACTTTGCGCGCAAGGTGCGCGTTATCGAACAAGTGGATGCGCTGATGCCGCGCTTGCTGGCGCTCAAGCCGGATGTGGTTATCGTCAGCGGCGATCACTCGACGCCGGCTGTGCTCAAGGCACATAGCTGGCATCCCGTGCCAACACTGCTGTACTCCCGGTACGTTCGCGCAGATGGTATTGCCGAATTTGGCGAACGCGCCTGCGCGCGTGGCAGTCTCGGCGTACTGCCGGCAAAGGACGTGATGCCTATTGCGCTGGCAAATGCGCAGCGTATCACCAAATTTGGTGCATAAAAGGAGGCCTGATGGCAGAATCGAACACCTGGAGTCCGAAAGCTTTTTCTGAAATCCTGTATGAAAAAATAAAGCAGATCAACGTGGGCGTAGGGAAATTGGAACGCTATGAATTCCGCTACGCGCTCGACAACATGTATCCTAAGAATGGGGGATGGGCCTCTGTAGAACTGGATGAAAAAAAAGAGATCGAAAGGCTGATCAACACGAGCGATTTTTATGCCAGTATCCAGATCAGGCCACGGGTTGATGGCAGGATTGTACTGGATGAAAACATTGTTCGTCTGACAAATATGCTCTTTGTGGGTCTGGTCACGGGAAAATACCCGGTGGAGTGGGTTAGCGCGCATTTTTACTTTGACATCAGGGGGTTTTACTTTTTGCACCGGACCCTCTATTTCACCGACCAGGTGTTGGCGCATCTGGGCGGCAAGCCATACAGGCGTTTCGAGCAGAAGCAAAAGCGATTTGAGTGCTATCAGGACGTTGGCTATCAAGATTTTAAAGAAGCAAATGCCGCGGTGGATCAGCTCTTTATAACAAGTGTCAAAACGCTCGTCGCTGCCAAAGGAACACCCATTGTGCTCGCAATTGCCGGGCCTACGGCGGCTGGCAAGACCGAGATCGTTGAACGCCTGCGCAGTTCATTTGAGCAAACAGTCGGGAAAACCACTTCCATTGAGATGGACAACTTTTTAACCGACAGAGACTATCGAGAGGAGAAAGGCATCTATACTCTGGGCAAAGAGGCCATCCACTTGAGCCTTTTCAAACAGAGTCTTGAAGATATTTGCCAAGGGCACAAGATAACCATCCCCAGGTATGATTTTGTTTATGCCACCTCAAGCCACAACCTGAACGGCAAGCTAAAGGCCGGCTGCATTCCGATTGAGATCGAGCCGGCCGATATCATTTTTATCGAGGGCAATTTCCCATTTCTGCTTCAGGAGGTCGTGCATTTGATCGGGATCAAAGTAGTGTATCTGACCGATGATCCGATCAGGCTAAAGCGGAAATGGAAACGCGACATTGATTACCGGAAAAAATACGAACCCATTTACTTTTGCAACAGGTTCTTTAGAAGCCAATTTTTGATGGCTCAGAAATGTTACGTGCCGCAGATGCAAGTATGCGATATTGTCGTTGACACGACCGGGGCAGCGATATGGACAACGCCTGAAATCGCCAAGATCTTGGGTGATCCCCAGCGAGTTGGTTGAATGGGTATTGCCTAGAAATTCTTTGGAGGCCATATGACTCAATCTGTGCCATTTGACGTCGCTTTTATCGGTCACTATACCAAGGATACAATTGTCTACCCTCATGCCACGCGGACTGTGGACGGCGGGGCATATTTCTTTGGAGCGAACGTTGCCGCTCGCATGGGGCTGCGAGTTGCGGTTGTGACCCGCTTGGCCCGGGAGGACTGGGGCGCGGTCAAAAAACTAGAGCGTCTGGGTGTGACGATGTTCGCCCGCGCCACGCCTTCCTCTACGCTGTTGCGTCTGATCTATCCGACCGACAACCTGGATGAACGTACCATTGAACTGAGCAGATCGGCGGGCCCTTTTGCTGTTCAAGATGTGGCCCACGTGCAAGCCCGTGCTTATGCCATCGTCGCCTCGTCAGTGCGGGGTGAGATACCGCCCGAGATTGTAGAGGTTTTGGCCGCGCGAGGCGCGATGATTGCGCTGGATGTACAGGGCTTTATCCGGGTTCTTTGCAATGGCACACTCACGCACGACACTTGGCCGGGCAAGGAAACTGTTTTGCGGCACGTCACCGTGCTCAAGACTGATGCAGTCGAGGCCAGGTTGCTCACCGGCGAGTCTGACCGGCGCACGGCAGCTCGCCGGCTGGCCGAGTATGGCCCACGCGAGATTCTGATGACCCACTCAAGCGGCGTGCTGCTTTATCACGATGGCGTTTTTGATCAAGCACCTCTTGTGCCGCGTGCTCTGCGAGGACGGAGTGGGCGTGGAGATACCTGTACAGGCGCCTATCTCTGCAAAAGGTTGACGGCGTCGCCGGTGTGACTTGACCCATAACTTTGCCGTTTGGCAAGCTTATGCTTCCAAATGGCCGCGGCAAGGTTATGCTTCCCAATAGTGCGGCATT
>JAFGJF010000111.1 GCA_016929205.1 Anaerolineae bacterium | reverse complement strand
GATATCGCCCATTGCCGGAGAAGACCAGTTTCCACCCCTGACGAGGCAATCGACCCCTTCCTCAGTTTGCCTGTAAACCGGCCAGCCATCCATCTCGGTGCCATCGTGATGCCAGGCATGGATGCGCCGGTCAAAACTGCCGACGGTAATCTCGAGATCGCCATCACCATCCAGGTCACCCACGGCTGGTGACGCCCAGAACCCATCCCAGCAGCCATCTGCATCGCTGCCATCCACATTGCCGCCATCGGTCTTGGGTTGAGGCCATCCCGAGGCGCGCGAAAAGGACCACGACGGCGGGCCGCCAGTGTATTGATAGACCAGGACGCCACCGTTGCGCTTGTCGCTGGGCATCCCGCCAACAGAGACGACGATTTCCAGATCCCCATCGTTGTCCAGGTCCGCGATCACCGGCGCCGATTGCACATTGCTTTTGCCATTACCACACCCGGCTGGCGCTCCCACCAGATCATCCGCCGTCTGCCGGTGCCAAACCTCGCTCCAGCTCGCACCATTATAAGAGATAACACTCAACGTGCCTAGGCTCCCGCCGACGACGATCTCTTTGTATCCATCGCCGTTAAAATCCGCTACCGCCGGACTGGAGCGCTCGAGTACCTCGCCCGACTCCCCACTTAGCACCACCTTGATCGGAGCGGCGTACACCAAAGATGGTCGGAATGAAAAACTGCCGGTCACAACCAAAAACAAGACCAGCACCAATAACAAAACCATTCGGGATATCCAAATCGTTTTATGTGTCATCATTCGAATCTCGCTCTAGTTTGATATCTTTTTGACCGGTACCAGGCTGAATGTCCATGACGTGCTGCTGGCATCCTTCAGCTTGATGGCGATATAATACGACTCGCCGTCCGTCAAACCGTCCGTGCCGACCGAGTACGAAAACTCGGCATCCAGTTCGGCCCCAACTGCATAGCGGTTGAGGACAAGGGGCAAATAGGTCTGGTTCGTATAGGGCGACGTGACACTGATCCCCTGCGTTTGGGTTGGCACCACGTAGCCGGGCTCGATCACCGTGCCCGGTTTGTCATATTCTGTCGCCCAATAGATGGTTGTCGTCAACACCCCACTGCCGTCAACCAGGTTCCACTGGACGTTATACGAACTGCTCGCCGTATTTTCGGCCGTCAGCTTGACCCAATCCAGGTGCGACGTCCACGACCAATGCGCTTCGTGCACCATGATCTGGAAAACGTTTGGCCGCAGCCCGAGTCCCCAGTCCGCCATTTCGCCTGCCAAGGGCGCCTCGGATAAATCCAGGCTGTACGTGTGCCAGGCGTTATCCCTCAAAACGGTATCGTCTGTAAACGCGCCGTCGCGCCAGGCACCGTTATTATGATCGTCCGTCCGCCCGGCCGCCCAAATATTGGTATACATCCATCGAATACGAAACACGCTTCCGCAAGGTCCATTGATTGGACTATCCATTTTATAGCGCATGGTGAGATATTTGTACTTGTCCGCTTCGATTGTCTTCCCACCCAGATTCAGGGCCAGAGGGCGGTGAGGCGCCGGTGATTTGCACTCGTTTCCGGTATCATCAGTGACAATGGTGGCAATACCATTGTCGACGGTGTAGGTTACCTCTCCGTCCCAATCCGTCGTACTGCTCTCATCTTTTGTCCACACAGGATCGATGTCCCCCGTACTGTCCATATCCCATGCGTTACCCAGCTCGACCGTGGCAAAATCCTCACCACTCGTAAAACTGGGCGCAACGATCTCGGCACTCGCCGCCTGGGCGCGAACCGGCACCGTTACAGACGACAACATGGGTGTTGCCGTCGTCATCACGAACAAAAAAGAAATCGCCAGCAACAGAGCCAACACTTTTTTCATATCGCCCTCCACCTGGTCAAAAACACTTTTTTCAAGCCAATACCCCTATTATACCACAACGAACGCCATCTCGGTGTGAATTTCAAGTGAATTTTGTCCAGACGATCGCTTACCACCAGGCATGGTTGGTGACTTGGGAGATCGAAACACGATACTTGGCAATAATGCGCTCCCATTTGTAGGCATGTTCCACATATGTCCTGCCACGTTTTGCCATCATCCCGCAAAGCTGTGGATGATGTAACAGCGTGTGCAGACTGGCCTCAAACTCGGCGTCGTTTTCATAGTACAGCGCCGCGTTGCTGCGCAGGCAGTGCCCGCGCAAAACGGCGCTCGTGCCATCGCACAACACCGGCGTGCCCAGGGCCAGGCTTTCCAAAAACGCCAGGGAAAGGCTCTCAAATCTCGAAGGAAGCAGAAACAACCGGGCGCCCGAGATGGCGTCAAATTTATCTTCGTCGGGCACAAATCCCAAGGCAACGATATCGGACCGCGCCGGAATCGGGATTTCGACCTTGCCCACCAGCACCAAAGTGAGCGGATCAGGATGAACCGCCTTGTAACGCTCAAAATGATCCAGCAGGACGTGGCAGTTCTTTGACGTACTGACCCGGCCTACGTACACGACGTAAGGCGTTTGAATCCCATAACGGCGGCAAAACCGGTCGGGGTCTGTGACCTCGGGAGCCGTCACCCCCGCGCCAATCACCCGGTTGGGAATGTGCTCGACGCCAAACATCCCTTCCAGCAGCCGTTTCTCTTCAACCGTGTTGTACAAAATAGCGCGGGGCGAGTGAAACAGGGCGTTGTAAACATCAAAGTGCAGCGACGGCTCATCGTGCGCCGTGGGGACCAACAACGCGCGATCGGCTACCAGGCGCAGTCCCAATGCCGTGGGGTAGTAAATGTAGGTGAAAAAGACAAACGCATCATAGTCAGAATGGTGCTCGACGAGGTAACGCAGCAGATCGGGCACTACCGGTCCTTGTGCGTGCAGCCAGTCCATTTCATCCTGCAGCGTATGGCGGTGCGTGCGCAGCCGTATCGTCCGTGCATGAAAGGCTTTTTCCCGCGTGCGCGTCGTGGGGAAACGATGCACCGGGATGCCGTTCACTTTGTCTTTGCCGGCAGGATAGACATTCTCCCAGGTGACATAGTCCTCCGCACAACTGGTCAACACTTCAACTCGCGCATGCGGTTCCAGGCGCTCCACAACCTGCCGGCAGAGCAGCTCGGCCCCGCCGCTGACCTCAAGACCATATCGCTGAACGACAAACGCAACACGTGGTCCCAACCTGTTCACTCTAACTTTCCAGCTTGTGAATCCAGATATTGACGCGCAATTCGCTCCGGACTCAATTGCTCTCGCAGCACAAGTGTCGCTTTGGCCAACCGATCGTAGCAGGCTGATTCTTGAATGTCGCACATGGCATGGTGCAATTCGGCCGGCGATCGCACAACCAGCCCGGCCTCGCGCAAATCCGAAAAAGCAGGCAGATCCGAAAAAATGCATGGTTTGCCTGCCCCCACCGCCAGACTGGCAGCAGCACTTTGAAAGCCTTCCGAATAATAGAAAATGGCTGCGTCCGCCGCGACAAGATAGTGCTCCAGCCGGTCGTAGTCGTGAAACAGCCGCACCCGTTCCCTGTAGGAGCAGTTGCCAAGAAAAGTATGTATCTCGTCCAGGTAGCCCGATTCAAAAGGCGACTCGGTACCCACCACCCAGAGTTCGGCACCGGGTGGGAGTTGCTCGATGACGGTCGTAATTCGCTTGCGGCGAAACAAAAAGCCAGGCACGATAAAGGCAAAAGGCTCGACCGGCAACCCCAATTCGGCACGCAATGCATCCCGGTCGCCCTCAATTTGCTCGATCACAAGTGGTACGTAACGCGCCTTGTGCCCGTCGTTCAAGATCAACCCAACGTTTTCTCGCCCCTTGGCGGAATGAATGAGCACAACGTGCGGCAGCCATCCCATCAACAACAGCCCGATACGGTATTTGAGAAAGCTCTGCAGCACATCCGCCACAGACAGACCAAGTTTGACCAACTCGAACGCCCTGTTCCTGGCGATCGGCCGTGAGAGATGCCACTGGATCTGCCGAACTTTGTGATATTTGGCCGGTTCAATTTCGTGCACGGACAGAAACACCTGTTTGCGCCGCCAAAATCGCAGCCAGGCCATGGCCAGAACCGTCCCCCACATCCAGAAAATACCGGGTTCGTATTCGAGAATAACAAGCTCATCGCTGCGCTTGATTTGGCGGATGCACCGGGCCAGATCCTTGTTATTGTGTCGCTCGACGCCAATATAGCTCGCCCGATGCCCTAAACTGCGAAATCCTTCTGCCAAGACACACGAATACTCGCGAATGCCGCACCGCCCGCTGCTGCTAATGAGTACAATGTCCATAAACGATCAACCCACGCATCTTTTCAACAGGTAGGGGCAACCCCGGCAGTGAACGTCACCGCAATGGTGCCCTTGCGGACAGACACCAGGGGTTGCCCTTCTGGGCAGGTACAAGACCCGCCCCTACCCCAAAATATCCAAGATACCTTACAACCCTGTCAAGAGTTCTTGGAAATGCTTTTGCGCTTGTTCGGGCATAAAACACTGCAGCCGCTCGCGCTGCCGAGCAACAATCCGATCCCGCAAGTCTGTGTTTTGAGCCAACACGCCGATCAATTCGGCCGTTCTCGCATAATCCTTGACCGTCACCAGAACGCCGCTTCCCGCCAACGTTTCCGGTACGGCCCCGGCTTTGTAGGCCACGATGGGCACGCCAAAGTGCATGCTTTCCAGCAAAGGCACGCCAAATCCTTCGTGCTCGCTCATGGATAGATAGATATTGGCGCACCGATAATAGGTTACGAGTTGCGCCGTACTCACGTGCCCGGCAAACACGACGTCCGGCAGCGCCAGCCTGGAGATCAACGCATTCAAGAACTCGACATAGGGGTCCATTCCCTGCACCGATCCGACCAGGAAGAGCCGAGCATCTGGACGCACAAACCGCTTGAGGTAATAGAAAGTCAAGATCAGATCTTCAATACGTTTGTTTGGTGAAACCCGACCCACGAACAGAATATTGAATCTCTTTTGCAGGCATTTCATCAACTTGAGATCGGGTCGAACCGCATAACGCCGGGGATCAAAGACAATGGGCAGTACCTCGGGCTGAACCAATCCATTGCTGCTCAACTCCCGGCTGTTAAAGCTCGAATCGCCCCAGCCGGCGTCCACCAACCTGGCAATTTGGGCCAACTGCTTGCGCCCGGCCATCGAAGCCTGTAAATAACTATCGTTCACGCCCTCGAAAAAAGTGTGCGGGGTAATGTTGTGATACACGAGCACCTTTCGATCCGGCAGTTGCGCCAGCCAGTCCATCACCTTGGGCGAATATCCCAATGAAAAATGAACCAGCAGCACATGATCCGGCGACGAATAACGATCATATTTGTCAATCAGCCGTACACGCCCTCTAAACTGCACCGGCATGCGCTCGCAAAATATCTCGCTGCGGTACCCCATACGCCGCAGCATCCGCCGCAAGCTGTTGATCTGGTCACTGGTCGCATCCCCAAAGGAAACGGTTGGATGAAACTGATGCACCTGCATAATCAATCTACCTGCTCCTCGTGGCGACCTGCAATCGTTTGCGCCTCCTCGCGCAGACGCGCGTTCTCCTGGGCCAGTTCCCTGAGAATCTGGAGCAGCCGCCGATTCAGGCTGGACTGCTTTTCCAAAGACGGCATCAAAAAACGGCGAATCTCGTCGTTGACAATCTTTCTCACCCGGGCGTGAATCGGCCCCAAGATCGGGATCCGCCAATCAATCGTGTATTGGCGGGGCACAATGTCACAATCGCGCGGGCGAATGGAGGCCAGCTTGCCGTAAAGCGTATCATCCGTGGGGCCGCCGATCATCTCTCGCCACAGCTCATCGGCCACATGTTTGGGATCGGGCTCGCCGGTCGGGAGCCGTTCTCGTGCGGCAATCCGCTCCCGAATCTGTCGCATGATCTGTTCAACGTCCACATTTTCGTCGTTTATCTCGAGCCAATCATCACTCATGCGCTTTTCCTCCGCCTTCGATTCGCGCTAACCGTGCCTCCAATTGGGCGACCCGGCGCGCCAGGATGCCATATCGTTCAGTAAGCAAAGCGATCGTCGTTTCGTCATCCCAGGTGTGAGCAGCCAGGGCACCGACCGCACGAATAGCCAAATAGTTGAACTTGAATTGGCGTCCCAACAGCACCCTGTAGGCGCCGACGATCAGCAAGCGCCACACCGTGCGAGCGAACGCCGCCCCCGATCGAGATGGACGCGTTTCTTTGACCCGCCACGTCGCCCACATCGCTTCGATCGCCGACAAAAGCGTGCCCATCGCCCCTTGAGCGCATTCATGCGATTGAGACAAGAAAGGCATAATGGGCGCGAGATCGGGACTCCCGCCGCGCTGCAGCGCGACGACATCGAGCAAGGTTTG
>JAFGJF010000701.1 GCA_016929205.1 Anaerolineae bacterium | reverse complement strand
GGTTCCAACTGCGGTGGCGACTATGCGGACGGCCCCAACAACGACTGGGGGTATGGCACCATCGATGCCCTGGCTGCCGTACAGCAGGCTATCTTCTATGGTGGCACCGGCGATCTGGTCGGCACGGTGACCGACGCGAGCACGTCACTGCCCCTGCCAGCGGCCACAATCCAGGCCACGTTCAGTCCGACATTGACCTGGCAAACGACCAGTGACGATCTGGGACGCTATGCGCTGCGCGTTTTTAGCGGCACGTATGGTGTGACAGCCCTGGCCTATGGGTATTACACTGTAAACATTGACGGCGTCTCCATCATTTCCGGTACCACGACGACGCTGAATATCCCGCTGACTCCGGCCCCAAGTTACGTCGTGTCCGGCACCGTGTTTGATGCCAACAGCGGTTGGCCGCTCTATGCCTACATCGACATCGACGGCTATCCCGGCGAGACGTTTTGGACCGATCCGCTCTCTGGCTTTTTCAGTGTCGCCCTGGCTGCGGACGTGTCTTTTGTCTTCCACGTCGGTGCCACCAACTATAGTCGCTCAAGTTATCCGATCGGACCGCTGGCCGGAAACGAGGTTCATCACTTTGGCTTGCAGCCCGATTTTAGCCAGGGCTGCGGCCAGGGATACGACCAGGTGTCGCTCTTTGTAGACGGCTTTGAGTCGGGCAACCTGGGTGCGGATTGGGATATCCGCTCCACAAATATGGGACGTGTAGGGGTGAGCACACTCTGGCCTTATTCTGGATCCTACAGCGTTCTTTTGGATAGGGCGGTCAGCGGAGACGAGTATTCCATTGCTTCCATTGTCCTGACCCAAGACCTGTCCGATCAAGACTATGTCGGTCTGGATTTTTGGTGGCGCGAGTTTAACGATGAGAATCACCCTGAGGATGGCGTTTTCATCAGCGACGACGACGGTGCAAACTGGTACCCGGTGCTTTCGTTCAACGATGGCCCAAATGCGTTCCGCTACGATGTCGTGAATATCAGCGCAGCGGCAGCGGAAAATGGCCTGATCCTCAACGATCACTTGGAGATCAAGTTCCAGTTTTACGACAATTATCCCATCGCCGACGACGGGTACGCCATTGACGAGGTACGGTTGAGCACCTGCACGCCGGCTATCAGCGGGCGTATGGTGGGGCGTGTCTACGACGCCAACACCGGCTTGGCGCTGGCCCACGCCGTGGTAGAATCGGATAGTGGGCAGCGTGCGACGACCGATGTGGACGGGGTATACGAATTGTTTGATACCCCTGGCACGCACATCGTCACCGGCACGGGGACTATTGACTATGGCGCCGACATCCAGTCCGTTGCCCTGATCCAAGGTGATACGGTGCAGCAAGACTTTTATCTGCCTGCGGGCTGGCTTTCTTGGACGCCGCCCGATCTGGAAGCCACGCTCGAAATGGGCGCGAGCACGACCGTGTTTCTCGACTTGGCCAACAACGGCGGCCTGCCGGCGGCGTTTGAGCTGCAAGAACGAGACAGAGATTTTCAGATCTTGGCAGCGACCGGGCCTTTTGCCGATCCGAACCCGTTGGTGTCCCCTGAGCACCAGCAAGCCGCCAGCACAAAAGGGCTCGATCTGCCGCGCGCTTCTGCCGGAACGATCCTGGCAGCGGGCGACGTGATTCAATCCTGGTCATCGGGGTTGGCCACCGCCTGGGGTATTGCCTATGATGGCGACAATGATACGGTATGGGTTGGCCTGGGCTGGGACGCTGCTAACACCATCTATGAATATCAACCTGACGGCACGCCTACAGGACGTTCACATCCCTATGACTGGAGTCTGTTTTATGGCCCCGCTGACAGCGCCTTCAACTGGAACACCGGCATGCTTTGGAGCCTGGACGTGGGCGGCGATAACTGTCTCCACGAGATGGACCCGAACACCGGTTATACAGGCAACACGATCTGCGGGCCGTGGGGCATCTCGCAGCGCGGCGTAGCCTATGATCCGACAACCGACACCTGGTATGTCGGCGGCTGGAATGAGGAAATCATCTATCATATCGATGCCAACGGGACACTGCTCGACTCGGCTTTTGTCGGCTTGAGTATCGCTGGCCTGGCCTACAACCCCGATACACAGCATTTGTTCGTTCAAACCGCCGGCTGGGACAATGACGCGTTCGTACTGGATGCATCGCAGTCAAATGCCTATTCGCAAATCGGCCAATTCCACATTGGCACGCTGAGCCAGGTCGCCGGGCTGGAGATCGACTGCCAGGGCAATCTGTGGGCTGTCGATCAGGATGACGAGATGGTCTACCAGGTCGAGTCGGGAGAAACGGCGTCCCTGTGCCACTATGACGTGCCCTGGCTCTCTGAAGACCCGATCACCGGTACGGTTGCGGCCTCTTCAAACCAGCCCATTGCCGTTACCTTTGATGCCGGCGTATCCGAGATCACCCAGCCGGGCCAGTATTATGCCGAACTCAAGATCGGCAACGACACCCCATACGGCCTGCCGCGCGTTTCGGTAACCATGACCGTCACTCCCCCTGAAACCTGGGCCAAGTTAGCCGGCGTCGTGCGTGGCTTGGGGTATTGCGACGCCGACCCCTCTGCGCTGCAAGGCGCACCTCTTCTCATTGAAGGCAGTACCGGGATGACCTGGACGCTAGAGACAGATGCCAATGGCTTTTACCAACTGTGGCTGGATCAGGTTCACAGTCCACTGACCATCACTGCTGCTTATCCCGGCCATGAGACCGGCCACGTTGCAGGCGTGATCGTCGCCGCGCAGATGACGACGGCACAAGATGTTGGCTTGCGCTGGTTGCAGCCCTGCATTGACATCGCGCCAACTGCGTTGAGCGCCAGGCTGGCGATGGGCCGCATCCTCACCCAGACGCTCGTCATTTCGAATGCCGGGGCCGAGGGGTCTAGCTTTACCCTGGTCGAGTCGGATGGCGGATTTATCACCGTTCCCCTGGCATTGACCGACCAACGCCACCTTGGTGGCCAGGCCTATGTCGTCGTCGAGGAGCAGAAACACGAACCGGCGTCGGCGGATAGAGGCGTGTTTCTGCTGAGCGAAGGAGGCCCAGACCCATTCGGTTACACTTTTAGCGACTCGAACGAACCGGGCGGGCCAACCTACCGGTGGATCGAAATTGCGCCACCGGCCGGTGGCGGTGGCACCGAGATCGCTGCCCTGACCGGAGTAGATGACGGCTACTTTTGGCCCCTTTTGTTGCCCTCCGCCTTTAACTTTTACGGCACAGATTATACCGAGATGGCCATTGCCTCCAATGGCACGTTGTATTTTGAGAATCTCTATCTTGGGTATTCCAACGTGGGGATACCTGGAACGAGTTATGGCATCAATGCGTTTATCGCTCATTTTTGGGATGATCTGGTCATCGATCCTGGCGCGGTGTACTATCAGGTCATAGATTCGACGTTGATCGTCGAATACTATCAAGTCAGGGGATTCGGTACTTCCGACAATGGCACCTGGCAGGTCATCTTGTTTGAGAACGGCAGTATCCTGTTCCAATACCAGGACGTGACGTTTGGGGGATACAGAGATTACGGGGATTCGGCTACAATCGGCATCCAGCGCGATTCGACAACAGGGCTGCAGTATTCGTATAACATCCCGATCCTATCCGATGGCCTGGCCATCTGCTTTGCTTACCCCGGCCTGGATAGCAGTTGTTCGGCAGATGTGCCCTGGCTCTCCGAAGACCCGGCAAGCGGAAGCATTGAGGCCGGCAGGTTGCAGACGATCGACGTCGTTTTTGACGCCAGCGTGCCAGAGGTGCCACAACCGGGCGAATACTATGCCACGATCATCGTCCAAACCAATGACCCGCTCGCGCCACGGCTGCAAGTACCGGTCACCATGACCGTTAGCAGCTACGGTGTCGAATGGATTCCGTCTATAGATGCCAGATCAGGTGATCCCAACACGACCGTAACCTACGACCTGCAAATAACCAACACCGGCCTCACCACGGACACCTTTGAGCTGGACCTTGCCAGCAGTGTCTGGCCTGTCACAATGCCACCGCAGGTTGGCCCCTTGGCTGCTGGGGCAAGCGCCAGCGTCCAGGTCCACGTGACCGTCCCGGCTCTAGCCGCAGGCGGCGCGACCGACACT
>JAFGJF010000015.1 GCA_016929205.1 Anaerolineae bacterium | reverse complement strand
TGCCGTCAACGATCAGACGGATGCGTCCGTGCTGGGCTTGGCTCTGCAAGAGTTGTTCGCCAATTGGGCCATACCACTTGCGCACGCAGATCGCACTCTGTAACAGACGACTCAGGCGCTGTACCACGCTGTTGAGTTTGGCCCGTCCGGGTATCTTGTTCGCAATCAGGCTCAGGTGTACCGCACGACTCAGGTAGATGCCGACGAGTAACCAGGTAAAGTTGTGCATGAGCGTTTTTCGTGCCTTGGGGCACAGTTGTTGAATTCGGTCGATCCAAGTATGATACAGTTTGGCTGGCATGCTCTCCTCCAAGTAAGTGGTTGTGACAAACTTACTTTACCTGGATTGAGCGTGCCAGTCAACTTTCCAAAAATGTAGGGTGGCTAGTGCGTTTTCGCTCGCTTTTGGTTAGCACGCATCATAGCATAGATCATCACCAAATGCAAGATGCGCCCATCGTGATTGATCATCATCCATTTGGGAAAAATCGATTCTCGATGGTATAATGTCTGCCTTGTAATGAAAACACCTGTAACGAGGAGAAACGTATGTACCTCGGCTCCAGAAAACCAAAGCGTCAGGATTCACCGTGGCGAGTGTTGACCCTGGTGATCTTGATCGTCTGTGGCGTATACGTCATCCGCGAACAGATCGGCGGCGCGGACTGGACACGGCCGTTTGATCCGACGGCGACGCCTACGCGCAGTGCAGAGTACTATTTCGAAGAAGCAGAAACATTGTACGCCGAAGGCCTGCTCGATGAAGCAATCGAGTCTTATCGCCAGGCATTTACCATCGATCCCGAAGACAACATTGCGCTGTTCCGGCTGGTGCGGCTGATGGTCATTCGCGGGCAAACAGCAGAGGCGTTACAAGAATACGGCGAGAGGTTGCAAGACGAAGAACGACGAGATGCACGAACGCTGGCTGTACTGGGGATGGCCCTCGATTGGCACGCTTTGTTCAACACCGAAGATCTATTGCCAACGTACATCACGTTGGACGTGATCCAAGAAACCGAAACTCAGGAACAGGATTGGGTCTATGATCCAGAAAAGATGGCCCGGCGGCTGGTTCAAGCCGCCCAAAAAGTCTGCGAGCGGGCCATCCGCCTCAACGATGATTCGCCCGAAGCCTATGCCTATCTCTCCGAGGCGCTAACCGACCGCGGAAGGTATGAAGAAGCCCAGGCAGCAGCTGAAACGGCAATCAGCCTTAACGCCAATATTCCCGATACACAACGCGCGATGGCCTATTTATACGAAGCGCGAGGTGAATACAGCCAGGCAATCGAATACTATTTGGCGGCCATTCAAACGCACCCCAAGCTGGACTTTTTGCACATCGCCGTGGGCAAAAATTACCGCGCGATCGGCTACCGTATGCAGCTCTATGGCCAATGGGATGAGGCACAGCCTTATTTTGAACAAGCCGTTGCTGCTTTTGAGCAGGCAATTCAAATCAGCCCGCAAAACCCGCTGAGCTATGACGAAATCGGCTGGACTTATGGGCACTATATGGGCGAGGATCGGGAATATAAACAACGTGCGATCGATTATCTGGAGGAAGCACTAAGCCAGGATCCCAACTATGCCATGGCCTATCGCCACCTCGGACAGGTCTATTATTATGGCCTGCGCAATTATGAAGAAGCGATCCCCAACCTGGAAAAGGCCATTGAACTCGGCGATATTCCACCTGTTGACCAAGCAATGTGCCACATTATGATCGGATGGAGTCATTACACGCTGGACTATTATGAGAAAAGTCCTGAAGAAAAATGCATAAATGCTGCCTCGCACTTTGATGCCGCACTGGATATCCTCCTCAAACTGCCTCAACGCGAACTGGATCTGGAAAATCTCGCACTAGATGGCATATCCGCCTGCGAATAAGTTTTTGTGACCCGGCAATTATCAGTCTCGCCAAGAGAGTGCTAATTGGGACTTGACGAATAGGATTTTTTGTGGTAAAATTTGATTCGGTTAGCACTCGAAAGATGCGAGTGCTAATACACTGGTCAGGGTTTCACTAAAATTTTGATTTAGGAGGGAATAGAAATGAAACTTACTCTCAAACCGTTGGGCGATCGTCTTGTCGTCAAGCCGATTGAACAAGAAGAAGTCACCGCGAGCGGCATCATTCTCCCGGAAACGGCCAAAGAAAAACCGCAGGAAGGCGAAGTGCTGGCTGCCGGCCCCGGTCGGTTGGATGACAGCGGCAAGCGTGTGCCAATGGAAGTAAAAGTGGGCGATCGCGTCCTTTACGCCAAGTATGCTGGCACAGAGATCAAACTGGAAGACGACAAAGTGCTCATCTTTAAAGAGAGCGACGTGTTGGCAATCGTAGAACGGTAGATTCGGTCTAGAATTGAATTTGGAGGATAATTAAATGGCAAAACAACTTAGGTTTTCTGAAGACGCGCGGCGTTCGCTTGAGCGCGGTATGAACAAACTGGCAACCGCGGTTGCGACCACACTGGGTCCCAAAGGCCGCAATGTTGCTCTCGATAAAAAGTTCGGCGCTCCGACCATCACCCACGACGGTGTGACGGTAGCCAAGGAAATTGAACTCGAAGATCCGTTCGAGAATATGGGCGCGCAGCTCCTCAAAGAAGCTGCTACCAAGACCAACGACGTTGTCGGTGATGGCACGACCACGGCTACCGTTTTGGCACAGGCGATCATCAACGAAGGCCTCAAGAACGTCGCCGCCGGCGCCAACCCGATGTTGATCAAGCGCGGCATTGAAAAAGCCGCCGAAGCTGTCGTCCAGGCCATCCGCGACATGTCCCAGGACATCAGCACCAAGGAAGAGACCGCCAGCGTGGCCGCCATTTCGGCACAGGATCAGGCCATTGGCGATTTGATTGCCGACGTGATGGACAAGGTCGGTCGAGACGGCGTGATCACCGTTGAAGAGAGCAAAGGTCTGGCCTTTGAGACCGAGTACGTCGAGGGTATGCAGATCGATCGCGGCTACATCAGCGCCTATTTCGTGACCGACCCCGACCGTATGGAATCCGTCTTGACCGAGCCGTACGTCCTGATTACGGACAAGAAAATCTCGGCCGCGACAGACATCGTTCCCGTTCTGGAAAAGATGGTTCAGGTGGGCAAGCGTGAATTGTTGATCATTGCCGAAGATATCGACGGCGAAGCGTTGGCCACCCTCGTACTAAACAAGCTGCGTGGTATGCTCAACGTGTTGGCTGTCAAGGCCCCCGGCTTTGGCGATCGCCGCAAGGCTATGCTGCAAGACATCGCCATTCTGACCGGCGGCACGGTTATCACCGAAGAAATGGGTCGCAAGCTCGACACCACCACCGTCCAGGACCTGGGGCGTGCTGACAAGGTCATTGCGACCAAGGAAGACACCACCATCGTTGGCGGCGCCGGTGAAGAAGCCCAGATTTCCGGCCGCATCAACCAAATCCGCGCCGAGATCGAATCGTCCACCTCGGATTACGACAAGGAAAAACTGCAAGAGCGCCTGGCCAAGTTGGCCGGTGGCGTAGCCATCATCCGTGTTGGCGCAGCGACCGAGGTCGAACTCAAGGAAAAGAAGCACCGTGTTGAAGACGCCTTGAGCGCCACCCGCTCTGCTGTTGAAGAGGGCATCGTCGCAGGCGGCGGTGTGACCTTGATTAACGCGATGTCTGCCTTGGATGGGATCAAGATGGATCTGAGTGACGAGCAGACCGGCGTTGACATTGTTCGTCGCGCGCTCGAATACCCAATCCGGGGCATCGTTGCCAACGCCGGCGCCGAAGGCGCTGTCGTTATCGCGGCCATCCGCCAGGAGCAGGCCAAGAGCGGCAAGATGAACTGGGGCTACGACGTGATCGCCAACGAGTACGGCGATATGGTTGAAAAAGGCATCATCGATCCGGCCAAGGTGACCCGCAGCGCCGTCGAGAATGCAGCCAGCATCGCGGCGATGATCCTGACCACCGAAGCCCTGATCACCGACATTCCCGAAAAGGAACCACCAGCCCCCGCCGGGCCTCCAGGTGGTATGCCTTACTAGCACTCACTCATTCTATCATCAAAAACAGGGACGCAATACGTTGCGTCCCTGTTTTTTTTCGTGCTGCTTGAGCGATCAATCGTTTTCAATATGCACGTCGGTCAGGATTGCGCGCTCTTGCTGTTGTGCTGCACCAGATACTGGCCAAAACATCTCTTGCTCGGGTGTTTTCACGCCGACGCGGATGTGATACATGCCCGTTGGCGTAATCGGGTTGAGGTTGATATCATAGTCGTCGCGAATGATCTCGCCAGGTTGCCATTGCTCTGGGCGGTAATAATTCACCACATTGCGTGGTTGGTCCAGTTTGCCGCCCCAAACACCTCCGCTGTCATCGGTCATTTCGACGACGACGGACAGCTTGTCTTCCAACGGCCAATCCACCTGCCAATACAATGTGAGGTGAATCCAGTTGCTCGGCGGATGCAAACGATCCGAATAAGGCGACAGTTGAGAGCGATCGAGTTCGTATCCTGCCAGGCGCAGCCGCTGGCCAAAACCGATCGAGGTCGGTATCGCCGTATCGGGCACACGACCTAACCGGTAGCGCAGCGCATATGCCTTGATCGACATACCCACCGGGTACTGCTCGGTGACAATGGGGCCGCGATCGAAAAACCAGCGTTCGACGATATGCTTGGGATCGGTGTTATGTTCTTGAGCCTGTACCAGCCACAGCACATTGGCACCACCATAAGGTGCTAACAGTTCATCCAGGTCTTCCTGAGGTGGCGGGCGGCTCCCCAGCGGCGCAACAACTTGTGCCAGCCCCTCATAATAGTACTCAAAGGGAACATGTGCATAATGCAGGTGCACAAATACCTTGTCTTCTGCCGTTGCTCGCTGTGTTACATAATCTGCTGCCGTACGCCAATCCTCACGAAGCGCCTTGACGTTCCATACAGTCTTCCAGCCTATGCCACCCAAAACCAAAGCCGCAATCAGGGCAAGGCTAATCGATCCAGTACGCCATCGTTTCAGCCGCATCATACCGGCAGCGATCGCCAGCCAAAACGCGGGCAAGATCACGACGAGATACTTGGGGTTGAACACCGGCCGTTTGGCCGTAATCCACAAAAATGCAGCCAATGGGATCAGCAGCCAAAGCAGCAACAGGCTGGCACCAAAACGACGCTCTTGTTTTTCGGCGCGCCATACAACAGGCCACGATCCTGCCAGCGCGAATGCGGCCAAAACCAGCATAGGAACAACCAGCCATTTCGGCGGATCGCGCACGAATCGGGCTGTAAAGGCCAGCACAAGTTCGTATAATTGCTCTTTGAATTTAAGCATCGGGTAGACGTTAACGTCGGGTGCGACGAGCCCGGCCTTCCAGGCATTCCAGGCAAAAGGCATATAGGCCAACCCAACGGCGCCAATAATCAAAGCTCCTACTCCCCACAGTGCTCGACGATGCCAACCGCGAATAAACACATACCCTGCCGCAACCGGCAACAGCAAGGCAGCGAACAGGTGGCAATAACAGGCTACAAGAGCCAAAACGCCGTACCCCACCCACCAGCCCCAAGGGCTTGCTTCAAGGTCATCGTCTACAGCGCGAATCAGGCAATAGAGGCTGGCCAGTGCCAACGTGGCAACGGGCATGTACATTCGTACTTCTTGAGAGAGCCAGACCAACAAGGGGTTGAGTGTGGCCAACGCAGCCGCGATGAGGCCAACCCACGGGTCAAAAAGCTGCTTGCCAACCAGATATACCAGGGCAACAAACGCAATGCCAAAGAGCGCCGACAGTAGCCGCACGGAAAACTCGCCGCTGCCGAATAGGGCCATCCACATTTTGAGCAGCAAATAGTAGCCTGGGGGATGCGGGTCGAGCCCCAGGCTCAGCACGTTGGACAGCAACTCGCCTGTGGTCCTTTGTGCCAGCCACACGCTCATCGACTCGTCCAGATCAAGGCTGTGAAAATTGAGATTCACCAGGCGCAATATCGCAGCCGCACACAGGACGATGGCAAAGAATAGAGTGTGCCTTTGGGGCGATCTGGATCGAGACCGCGCTAGAGTTGGATCGTTCAAAACCCCTCCACAAAAGAGATGCCACGCACCCAACGCGCGTGGCATTCTGATATGTCGAACTCGAATTATCTCAATACTTGATCCGAACGGTTAACAAAACAGATCGATGGCAATTTAGCCTATAATATTGGTTACTTTGTACACCTGCTCATAAGCTGTACGCCCTTTGACCTGGAGCGGTTCCAATGTCTCGACCTCAACGTGAGCTTTGACCAGTTGATACGTGCTGTCGCCCAGGAGGATCACCCCAGGGGGTGCATTTTCCTGTAATCGTTTCGACAGGTTGACAGCATCGCCAATCAGCGTATAGTCCATCTGCTCCTCCCCGCCCACGTTACCGGCAACCGCCTCGCCGGTATTGATCCCAATGCCAAAGTGCAGACGGTCCTCAGGGGGCATAGCACTGTGGTCTTCATCGATCACTTGCTGGATTTCACAGGCAGTCTTGACAGCTTTCCATGCATGGTCCTGGATCGGATGCAAAGGGGTGCCAAAGTGAGCCATCACACAATCACCTTCGTATTTATCGACAATGCCGTCGTTTTCGCGGATAACCCGTGCCGCAATGTTGTAATAGTGATTGATCATATCAACCACTTGTTCGGGTGCGTGACTTTCGCTGTAGGTCGTGAATCCACGGATATCGCCAAAAAGAATGCTGACTGTTTCGCGCGTGCCACCCAGTTGGAGTTCTTGCAGATCGGCCAACGAGTCCACGAGTTCAGTCGGCAGATAGCGCTTGACCATCGAGCGCTCTCGTTCAAACTGCTTCCGTTCCGTCACATCATTGACCACGATGGCAACACCTTGCGTCTCTTCATTGGCGTCCTTTAGCGGGGCGAGGTTGACAGTCAGACTCACTTTGCCACGACCGGCGATCTGGGGTTCAGCTTCGTAATCCTGAATGACGGCATCCGTTTCTTTGACTCTTTGCACCATTTTGGGAAGCACTGCCTGCAAGGGCCCCAATACTTCAAAGCTCTGCCCCACACATAACTCGGTCTGTGCGGAGAGAATGTTTTCCGCCGCACGGTTAAACAACGTGATCTTGTCTGCCACATCAGTTGTGATCACGCCGCTGGTAATAGAGCGCAGGATATCGTCCATCAACTTTTTCTGATTGGCGACGCTTTCAAACAACCGGGCATTGTCGATGGCAACAGCGGCCTGGTTGGCAAAGGCAGTCAATACATCGCGCTCACGCTCACCAAACAAACCAGACCGGATGCGATTGTCGGCGTATACCACGCCGATCGTACTGCCTTTGACACGAAGTGGAACACACAGTATCGAGCGCAGGCTGTAGCCAATCACGCTTTCCTGGGACTGGAAGCGTGGATCAGCCTGGGCGTTTGTCGTTACAACCGCTTCTCCGGTCTCGGCTACTGTGGTCACAATTGTTCTGCTGACTTGGAAAGATTGTTTGTTCAGCGTTTCCTGATCCATGTTGCGCGCCACTTTGAATTCTAATTCACTCGTTTCTTCGTTGCGCAACATCAAATAGCCACGTTCAGCGCCGGTGATTTGAATGATCTTGTCCATCACCCGGTTCAACACCTCATCAGGATCGAGCGTTGAATTGATCACGGCACCTACCTCAGAAAGGGCGCGCAGTTGGGCATGCTCTTTTTCCATCGCATCTATATCGGCACGAAGGCGATTCAGCGCATTTTCAAAGAGAGGCAAGCGACTCGCTATCTGCTGGGCAGCGTTCGAGACAAAGTTACTGGCATTTGTCGCATTCTGGACGACGCGCTGTGCCTGGGGCACACTGCCAACCGCCATTTGCAGCTGTCGCAAAGCACGTCGCTGCATTTCGACGGCACGAGAAAACTCGTTCATCCGAGTTCGCAAATCGCCAATCTCTTGGCGGATGCTATCTACTTTGGCGTTTGTTGTTTCGCTCATCTCAATTCCCCTAAGCTAAAAGTTGGAGGGCATTCTACTTTTCGCACACTGGTCCTGGTCACCCATCCTTGGAAAACCTCTGCGCCACGCGCCCCAAAATCGATTTTGACCATTGCAAGCGTCGCCGGGCATCCTGATAAAGACGAGGGACATTCTCATAGTCAGGATCGATGTCCAAGATCAAGGAAAAGCAGTCATATGCCGGCTCCCATTCCTTGTTTTCATAGTGCGCGAGTCCTTCCCGATACAGACTGGTGACCCGCTCCTGGTTTTGCTCTTCAGCCAAAGCAATACTGGCCTGAGTCAACAAGCTGGCCGCTTCTTTGTAATCAGGTTCGACGGTGACGATCTCGCTCAATTCATCAATCGCTTCCTGCCAACGTTCTTTTCCTATCGCAGACTGAGCGGCAGTGTACAAAGCGGCTAACCGAGCTTGGAGCCCGGCACGGGCCCGACGTTTTGCAGCATCTTCATAGCGTGTGTCTATTTTCAACACCTGGTTGTATAGATGTACAGCCCTGGGCCATTCTCGCGTTTGTTCGGCCTCGACCGCTCGTTTATAGAGACTGCTGAGCAGCAACTTGTGTGCCTGGCTCGCCTTTTTGCGTTCTTGCTGAGATTCTTGCTCAACTCGTCTGATGCCAACACGACCGCGCAGAGTTGATTCGATAGCGGCCAACAATTCTCCTGGCGTCTGGTAACGATCGTCTGCATCTTTGGCCAGCATCTTGTTGAGCAGCGACTCGACAAATAGAGGCAAATCGAGACTTTCTAGATCGAGTTTGGGTGGTTCATTGGCAATGTGCTGGCTGATGATCGACCAGGGACTGGAAGCGTCAAAGGGCATTTTGCCGCTTACCATCTCGTACAGGGCGACCCCCAAAGAATAAATGTCCGAGCGAATATCTACTGCCTCTCCCATCGCTTGCTCTGGGGCAATGTAATATGGCGAACCGACAAAACCGGATTGTGTCAGCGAAGGCAATGCCCGTGCACGAGCGATGCCAAAATCCAACACTTTGACCTGTCCATCGGGCGTCATCATGACATTTTGTGGCTTTATATCACGATGGACAATTCCTTGGGCATTTGCCGCTTCCAGTGCCAACGTCACCTGTGCCCCGATCTCGAGCGCCTCTTGCCAGGAAAGTTTACCGCGCTCGCGCAAAATGGCCGCCAGGTCCTTGCCCTGGATGTTTTCCATAACCAGGTAATGGACATCTCGATCTGAGCCATAGTTTAGAATGCGGACAATATGCTCGTTCGAGATTTGGGTAGCGAGCTTGGCCTCACGCGTGAATCGTTGAACGTAAGCCATATCCTGGCTATAGTGCGGGTAAAGAACCTTGACTGCAACCTGGATTTTTTCCGTTATATCTTCGGCAAGATAGACCCACGCCATTCCCCCGGCGCCTATCTCGCGCAGAATTTTATAGCGATTCCCAAGAATCTCGCCAATCACATATGGGCTCCAAATCGTGATATGTTAGTGCAACCTGAATCTATTATACCGTATTTTGTCCGCATGGGCAACAGAACCTGTGCCACGGTCTCTAGTCCACAATCACCTGCACTGTCGTAAAGCCCATCGAGTAAAACCAATTTTCGAAAAAAAGTTGCCCATATTCACCGGCCTGTGCCAACACACCGCTTTCCAAAGCAGCCTGCCGCATCTTTTCTTCAGCCTCTAGTCGTGCTGCGCCTTCCAAACCGAGATCGCGTCCGATAAGCCACGACTTGTTATAGTATACCACATGTGTTCGCTCGTTATCCAGGCGAACGTACAATAATTCGGGCGCAGGAAGATGCAGCTGAACGCGCGTGCCATCCATCCACAGATCGCCTTCCTCAAGCTTGCCCAGATCAAAACCCGCTGCGACCTCACCGTACGCAATCAGGACGATCTCTTCTTTGACGCCCAGTTCCTTGCGGATATCGTCGGGCACGTGAGTGCTGGTAATATCGGTACTCAACGTGTATTTGACCGTTGCCAATTCCGCTTGCTGGCGAATCTGCTCGATGTTGACGACAATGCTCCGCGTTGGCGTAGGCGCTGGTGCAGGTGACCAAGGTACAAAAACGCCTATCAGGCAGGCAGCGATGCTCACCAGGAGGACGACGATCAAAACAACAACACCCCAAATAAGCAAATCTTTGCGCACAATATCCTCCTTTACTCTCCACGGACGACGATCACGATGTCAGTAAAACCCAGCGCACGCAAAAAGGCCTCGATCTGCATTCGTGCGTTTGCTTCTGCTTGTTCCAAGATTTCGCCTTCCAGGGCACGGTCAACCATTGCCTGCTCGGCAAGCTGGCGAGCCTCTCCTTCAAGCTCAATATCTGGTTTGAGAAACAGGCCAGTCATGCGCTCATAGACATAGGTTCTATCGTTATCGATCTTGCTGTAGAGAATCTCCGGTTTGGGCAAAGTCATACTGACATCATCTCCCTGTATGACAATGTCCTGTTGGGTGATTTGGGTCATATCGATCCCGGCAACAACCTCGCCCTCAGCCAGTAATAGCAGCGAATCGGCGCCAAAAATCTCTTCCCAGATATTTGTTGGTTCGCGTTTCAAGTCAATGATGGTGGACATCATGTACTTGCTCGTCTCCAACCTGCCCAATGCCTTGACTTCGGTAATGATCACTCGCGGTGTCGGCGTTGGCGTCGGCGTAAACGTTGGTGTGGCAGTAGGCGTGGGCGTCTTGGTCGGTGTGCCTGTAGGCGGCGGGGTACCCGTTTTTGTCCCGACAGCGGTCGGCGTCGATGTGCGCAGTTCGGGAAACGCCATCGTCGCCGTGGGAATGGACGTCTCTACAAACCAGGAAGACACATCTTGGCCCAAAGAAAAAGCCAAGATGCCTGCCACTGTAGCCAGACCAAGCGCCACGATGACGATGGCAACGATGATAAGAACAGATTTGTACTGCTTGAGTTGAGCCATAGACGAGACTCCTCGATATGCTCACCGGCGCTGTGGATAAAACGACCACAACAGAGGATGATTGTAAAAGGCAGTATGCGCTTCCACGTCCGGGGAGATGGGATGCACAGCATACCGATATGTGTACCGTCCCTGGTATGTGTGTCCCGGAAATCCCAATCCCGAATGGTCGCCAAGCCGAGCCAGATTGGACTGGAATGCTGGTGTTGAGGCAATTAACCCCAAACGCAATCCTTGTGCTACTGGTTTCGCCGCGTATTGGTAGGTGCGCGTCGTCGCCTGATGCGCCATATATCGAAGGCCATGCCACCCGGTACGAACATCAATGGCATCTTGGGCGGAGAAAATGACTGGCGGAGCCTGGGCCGCCTCGCAAAAAGTGCTGCCGGCTTCCAGGGGCAGCGACCAAATGGCCTGCTCTCCCAAAAGGTCAAATGCGCCCACGATCAATTTCTCTGCCATTGTGACAGGCGTTGGAAAGTGCAATTCGGTTGTACATTCCAGCAAGGGATTCGATAAACTGATGTAGAGATGGCGCACAAGTTCAACATGACCCGCTAGACGTTGGCGAACGATCACCTCCCCGTATATTGGGCCAGGCGAGGCAACGGCAATCTCGGCATCGACCAGGTCCGCGCGCAGCCATTTTTCCGGACCCAACATATAGCCCCGTATCCGGTTGCCGGGACCGCAAAGATGCTCTCGACCTTGAAAACGGATCGAGGTCACCTGCCCTCTTTGATCTAACAATATTGCCAACCAGGGGTTGCACAGCCGGTTGGATGTAATGTCCAACCCCTCGGGACTCACCGAAAGCACATCGGGCAGAACGACGAGATCTTTGAACCCACAAGCGTTCATGTCCAAGACAAGCAAAAAACACTCTTGGCCGTTCTGCGTACCCAACCATTGCGAGGGAATCACCATGCCATGGTCCATAAAGGCAATACTCGTGGCCAACATACCTTCCGGTAATGTAATCCGTACGGTCAACAGGTTTCCCTTTCGTTCCAGATCGAACGGTTCAAAAAGACGGACAACGCCCAATGCATGTTCGGGCAACGTCATCAAAGGACCGAGTTGAAGAAGCCAATGATCGACCAGATCTTGCGATCTGGAGATAACCAGTTCTGCATTCGCCAAAGCCGTATCCATCATCCCCGATTCCACGCCGGCCCGAGGGCGTGCACGGTACGAATGTCCACAGGCAATACTTGAAATCAGGTGTTGGGCATCCTGCAAGGCGCCCTTTTTGTCTTTTGCCTGAATGCGTTCACCGAGCGTTCGCGTGGCTAGCCAACGATCCCATGCTTTGGCGAACGCCGCATTGAGTTGCCGGCCTGGCTCTGTGCTTGTCATCTTTTCCAAACCCGCAAAGTCAGGAGAACTGTTTGCCGTACCTTGCGCATGCGCGCTTGCCAGTTCGGAAAGAACAACAAAGGTGCAGCCTTGAGCCTGGGCAAGTTTTAGGAACCGTTCAAGCCGGGACAGATCGGAAAATGTGTCCCATTCAATGGCCACCGGCAGCGTCTTGCCTTCATAGTCAGCAGCCAGGTATTGGATGTATTCGCCCAGTACGTCGTCGTCCACCCCCAGGCGCAATAGCCGGCTAGACTCGCGGTGGAATCCTACGACCGGCCACCCTTCAATAGAAATCGGCCGAGTTGGATCAAATTTGATATTGGCTCGCCGTATCAAGCTTTCAGGGAGCGCAATATACTGGTATTCTGACCCGGAAAGTGCATCTCCCCATCCTGGACTCAAGTTTCCTGTCGTGGGAACAAACCCTTTGGCCCACAATTGTGCCACCCTGGCGGCCGTAGATTCCCAGCTCTGAATCTGGGTGCGAACGAGATCGCGCAGCGGCAGCATCGGGAATGGCAGCGCATCAAGCACACACGTTGTTTCAAATTGGCCATTCTTGACACCGGCGCTATAGCTGTGCAATACATCAGGCCAAGTTGATGCCGACTCGTTCAGCGCCTGTTCCGTCCAACCGACCGTGGCTTTCACCTGCGGATAGCGCAGCAGCATCTCGATCAACGGGCCATACAACTGCGCGGCCTCAGCTGCTGTGGTCGCGCTACTTGGCTGAAAATAGAGTGCCAATGTCAGCTTTTCAGAACCTGTCGGGATGGGAGGCGCTCCAGGTGCAGCGGGCGCTTTGGATTTGAACCACGTCGCTTTGAACAAGTCGGGCAAGATGCGCATCAGTGGAATCGACTTTTTGTCAGCAAGCTGTAAATAATTGCGTTTCAGCAGCGCATTCAACTCGGAATAGATAGCCAATGGGTTTTTGGGTGGTTTTTTGAGCATACGGTCAAGCAAGTCGATGCTATCGCCAACGAACCGCTCATCTATCCAAATTGCTCCTGGCACACTGATCAGTTCCTCCGGTGCCAACATCCGAAATTGTCTTTTCGCCAGCACCACGCCCCCTCGCGTTGCCGGCGCCCCCTCGCGGTGAAAAACAAGTGTTCTTGTTTCGTTTTGCCCCGACCAGGTGGCCAACTGCTCAACGAGTTCCTTGCGCAATATATTTGTGACCAAGCTGCGTCCGATTTCCGTGATCGCATGCACGCCCCAATGTCGCCCGTATCCGGCCGCCAGCCGCGCGTAAAAGATTTTGGCGCGCTCCGGCTCGGCTGTGGCGGCGATCAGTAGATCGCCAAGCGCCCTACCGTCCATCAAGATCGTAAACAGAGAAGGTGGATCGGCCGGAGAAGCGGCAGCAACGCGCGCAGCCAGCGACACAATATCATCTGTTGGTGTGCCAGAAATATTGAGCAGGTCGGGCGACAAAAATCGGAGACGGATCTTGCCCTCGTCCAGGGTGATGCGCAGCAGTTCTTGTGGTTTTTGCCGCTCATCCAGCGTGACCAGGTGGCCGGCCCATCGCCGGTTGGGCAACGTGTCAAGATAGGCTTTACGCAACCCCAGACACATTGCCCACTGCCCAAGGTCGATTGTTTGATCTCTTCCCAGCCATTCTTGCAGCATGATGATGGATCCTTTCGTCAAAAAGTACTCGTCTGACTGCCTGGGTAAGTGCATTATACCCTACGCATGATAGACTGTCAATGAGTAGGGATGGACCACCGGACATTGACGAGCCGATATGGAGGGTGTATAATCAAGTAGTTGAGTTCACCTTGCACAAAAAGAATCTTGAGCGCCAGGAAAGGAGCACACAATGCCTCACCCTAACCAAGGCAAGCCTGTTCGCGTTAGCATGATCCGCGGAGAGCCCATAACACTATACGGACGGACGATGACCCCGGTTGCAAGAGTCACTTCCGGTGGTGGTCACGAGGGCACTGTCCGCGAACGCCGGGTAGAGGGATTGGGTTGGGCGTTTGCCCAGGTCAAGCCGTTGCACATCATCGAGGAGCGAAATGGTGAGACATTCAAGATTCCGATCCCCGATGTAACCGGCGAGACGCTGCGAAAAATGGCCATTTTATCTGTGATGGTTGCTGTTGTATCGATGATATTTATCCTGATCGGCTATGTCAGACGGACCTAGTCGCCATTTTCAACAAGGAGGGTGGGTGTATGTCTTTGGAAAAGATGTTTGCGTCGATTGATAACTTGCGCGATACTGCGTCGGTCGGTAAAGCATTTGGCGAGCCGCAAGAGGCGGAAGGTAAGATCATCATTCCCGTTGCCGAAGTTGGCTTGGGATTCGGGCTCGGGTTCGGGCAAGGCACCACGCCAGAAACAGAGGAAGCGCCGGTCGGAGAAGGCGAAGGGGGCGGCGGGGGCGGAGGCGCCAATGCACGTCCGATCGCCATTATCGAAATCTCAAAGGAAGAAACGATCGTCAAACCGATCGTAGATGAATCCAAGATCACGCTCGCTGCCATTGCCATGGTCGCTTGGTGCATTTTCTGGCTGATGGCCACACTTCGAGCGATCTTTGGCGAGCAATAGCCAAACCGTACCACACAAGTCCCTTGCTTTTGAGGAAAAATCGTGGGCAAATCCCTCGTCATCGTCGAATCGCCGTCCAAAGCCAGAACAATTGGCGATATCCTGGGCCGTGAATATCGCGTGGTCGCGTCGATGGGACATGTGCGTGACCTGCCACGCAAGACGCTGGGCATTGACGTGGAGGCACGGTTCCGCCCGCACTATGTCTTGGCCTCGGGCAAGAAAAAGACGATTGATCGCCTGAAAAAGGAAGCCAAGGACACGGACGCCGTCTACCTGGCAACCGATCTGGATCGCGAAGGCGAGGCCATCGCCTGGCACGTGCTTCAGGTGCTGCGTCAGTCGCTGCCCAAAGACACGCCCGTTTATCGTATCACCTTTCACGAGATCACGCGTGCTGCCATCCTTGGCGCATTCAAACAGGCCAGGGCGCTCGATATGGCCCTGGTCAATGCCCAGCAAACGCGCCGTATACTCGACCGGTTGGTAGGATATAGCATCAGCCCTTTGCTGTGGCAGCACATCAAAGGCGTGCGAGGATTGTCTGCCGGACGGGTGCAGACCGTCGCCTTGCGGCTTGTCGTAGATCGCGAGCGAGAGATACAGGCGTTTGTACCCGTGGAATACTGGAGCATTGAGGCCCTGCTCCAGCAAAAGATGAGGGACGAGACCAATCCGCTCGGGCTGGTTCCTCCCCAGGAACCGGTTCCATTTTTGGCCCAACTGTGGGGCATTCGAGAGGACAAGGGGAACGGGCAAGAACCCACCTGGATCAGGCCGGACCTCAAGAATCGAGACAACGCCCAGGCCATCGTCGACGCGCTGGAAAATGCGCTCTATTGGGTCGACGAGCTTGAAACGCAGCGCAAGCCACGCCATCCATGGCCGCCGTTTACCACCAGTACAATGCAGCAGTCCGCGTCCAAGGCCTTGGGCTTTGCCCCCAAATTGACGATGCAGATCGCACAACAATTGTACGAGGGCATCAAACTGGAACAAGAGGGCCGGGTCGGGCTGATAACGTACATGCGCACCGATTCGACCTATGTCGCGCCCGAAGCGCAGCAGGCGGCGCGGGAGGTCGTTGCCAAGTATTGGGGTGAAGCTTATCTGCCCAACAAACCACCCACCTATAAAACCCGCGTCAAATCGGCCCAAGAGGCACACGAAGCCATCCGGCCCACCGATCCCCACCGCACGCCGAAAATGGTCAAACCCGACCTGGATGAAAAACAATACAAGCTCTATGAATTGATCTGGCGGCGCTTTATCGCCAGCCAGATGAAAGCGGCGATTTACGACGTCACGACGGCGCTGATTCCAACGACGATCGAAAGCAGAGAAAATCCACTTCCCTTTTTATTTCGCGCGCAAGGACGGGTGTGTATCTTTGAAGGATTTCTCAAGGTCTATCAGGAACACAAGGACGTAGGAGAAGAACAGGAGCAAGACCAGGCTCTGCCACCATTACAAGAAGGCGAATGGCTCGACCTGCTGGAGTTGATTCCAGAGCAGCATTGGACGAAACCGCCTCCCCGCTACACCGAAGCGTCGTTGATCAAGGAACTGGAGCGCAGGGGGATCGGCCGGCCCTCGACCTTTGCGACCATGGTCGCCATCATCAAGGATCGCGGCTACGTGCGGCGCGAAGGCCGCGTGCTGATCCCAGACGAATTGGGGTTTGTGGTGTGTGACATGCTGGTTGCGGCATTCGTCGACCTGTTCGACTATGGCTTTACGGCGCAGATGGAGGATCAACTGGACGAGATCGCCAACGAGCGCACGCCGTGGGTGCCCACATTGGAGAAATTCTGGCAGGATCTGCGCCCGGCACTGGACAAAGCCCAGGCCGGTATGCCCAGGGTGACGATCGAGAAAGAGAAACCGCAGCCTACCGGGCAAAAATGTCCCGAGTGTGGCGGCGAACTGGTGCGGCGCAAGGGCAAGCGAGGGTATTTCGTCGGCTGCGGCAACTATCCACAGTGCAAATATGTCCAAAAAACGCGCCGCAAGCCATCCGGACCGGCGGGCAAAACCTGCCCCAAGTGCGGCGGCGAACTGGTGATCCGCCAGGGAAAACGGGGCGAGTTTATCGGCTGCAGCAACTTTCCCCAATGCCGGCACACAGAAAAAATGCCGACAGAAGCAGCCGTCATTCCGGGTGATGGTTAGCATCGGCCCTCTGTGCCATAACAAGTGAGACAACCGATCGGTCGAAAATCGAGTATAATAGAGGGCCAGGAGGAAGACAATGTCTCACCATGAAGCCGACCCATCTCAAGTTGAACAGATTGCCCAGGCCGCCGATCGCGGGCGCATAGTATCGTGCCCGTAGAAACACCAATGCCGTGTTTACGTCCTTATCCCAAGTATAACGCTCTTCCACCCGATGTCAAGCTGCGGACGCGCCAAGACAGCGCCTTGACGAGATAGCCCGGCTCATCTATAATGACATCGAGAGATAGTTTGTTTGTGCTCGAAGTAGAAGGAATACATGGCCAAAACACCCAACCTGCTCATCGTCAGCGATTTGCACCTCAGTGGAGGGTATTATGCGCCGCAAGCCAGCGAGGCGCGTGGCGGACAGTTTTCCGATTTGGAGGACTTTTTCTGCGACGAGGCGTTTTTCAGTCTCGTGTCCCACCACGTAGCACAGGGCGGCAAGTGGCAGTTTATCTTGAACGGCGATATTGTCGATTTCCTCCAGGTGATCGACTTGCCTGACGACGAGGACGTGTTGGCCGGTCTGCGGCCTGTGCTGCGGCCGGGCCGTGACTGGGAGCGTTGGAAGGATAAAAAACGGCAGTACGGGCTGGGTACGACGGCGATCGAAACGTGCTGGAAGCTGGAACAGATCGTGGCCGGGCATCGCGTCTTTTTCCTGGCCCTGGCC
>JAFGJF010000110.1 GCA_016929205.1 Anaerolineae bacterium | reverse complement strand
CACTACCGAGTGCTCCTGCCAGTTCGTGGCTAGGAATCGTGACTCCTTTGACGATACCCATAATATCTGTAAACTGCAGATGGATGAATCTGACTTTTTCTTCGTCGACAATTTTCAAAACCTCATCCCATGTCATGCACCTTTCTCCTTTGCCGGTAACAGCGGCTGCAGTTTGAGCGCCAATTGGAGCGAAAAACGCGCATTTGCATCGCTCAAATCGATCCCTGTAATCTCGGCGACACGCTCCAGACGATAGAGCAACGAATTGCGGTGCAAATACAGGCTCTCTGCTGCCTGGCTAACGTTGCCGTGGTAGTCAAAAAACACCTGCAAAGTTGGCACCAATTCGGTATTGTGCGCCAGATCATAGTTAACCAGGGACATCAACGTCTGATCAAAAAACTCGACCAGTTCATCACAATCCTGCAACCGGCACAACAGATGATACAGCCTCAGATCTCCAAAGGACAACACTCGGTTGCCATCAAAAAACCGCTCCGCCAGAGACAACGATTCGTGTGCCTGGGCGAACGAACTGCGCAATCCGGCCAATCCTTTACCTGACCGGCCGACTCCGGCAGCAATCTCGGTCACACTCAACATCTCGATGACCCGTTGCCGCGTCTCGTGAACGTATGTGTGTATGCCCTTGAGCAAAGCCTCATTTGGCGCCCGGCACAAGGCGGCCAAGTGTTCTTCAAAAGGACAAAGAAAGACCCGCACGTTCGCGTTCAAAAGCCGGGCGCGAAATTCGCTGGTGACCAGCGAACGCGTCCGCGAGTCCACATCTTGCAGACTGAAAAGGGCAACCACGTGGTAACCATCCAGGGCATATCCAATCTCTATTGCCCGGCGAGCCACAACCCGTTCTTCTGAAGGTCCGGCCGTGAGCATCACGTCCAAAAAATCTCCGCGCAGCCCCAGCTCCGTACTTTCGATGGCACGCTGCTTGGACATTTCGACCGCACACACGAGCGCCCCTCGTTCAGCAGCCAGTCGATCCAGACCATCCAGATCGCTACCGGGGCTCAATATCGACAGATAGCCGCCCAGTTTGCCTTCGATGACAATAGCCGCCACAACGCGCGCCCACCCCGAAGCTATCTCAACCTCGGTGCAGGGAGGTGCTTTACCATCAAGCTGCTGCTGCCCGAGCATCCAAGGGCGCAATATGGTCGGGTTGCCGAGCATATCTGCGATCTCATCGTAGGAAAATGGACAGGCATCGACCAATGCCAGCGCTTTTACGTTCAACTGCTCGTCCTGAACCACAACCGTTTTGCCCACAATGCTCAACAAGGCATCAATGATGACGCCCAGCCCATGATTCTCGATCGAAAGCTGGGCCAATTGGCGATAGATCCACCGCCCACGCCGGTCGAGTTGCGCCTCGCGTTCGACGATCAGACGAATGATATCTTTTTCAACATCCCACAAATCCACACCCGCTGGCAAAACAAGGACTGCAAGATCGTTCGTATCTGCGATGGCTGCAACCAGATCAGTCTGGACGATCTCGCCCGCCACGACGACAGCAGCGACTTGCCTTTGGGCCAGTGCATCCACAACCTGCGGTAGCGTCAGCCGTTCATCGACAAGACGGAGTCCATTCACTGCCACCAAGACGACCTCGCCTTCCTCCAAACCGGCCAACGCCGGTGGGTGAGCGGCAATGCGTCGTGCCCAATGCACCGATTTCGCCAAACCCGACTTGCCGCCAAGCAGTTTTGTCCTGGCCGGTAATGCCAACCGCCATACATAGTGTACGGTAGGTAGTTCCATCTCGATGGGCGACTCTATCTCGATGGACGACTCTATCTCGATGGACGACTCTATCTCGATGGGCACTTCCATCGCAATATCTCGGACGATTGCTGCCGAATCGTTCCCCGTCATCATATCAGGTCATGCCTCTTCAATACGCAATTCCAGCTTTCATTATAGCGCAAAACAGGCCCACCATCCAGTACCCAAATGGGGCATTTTAGAATGATCACGATTTTCAATCCACCACAACCATGATATAATATGTTTGCTAGGCAGTCCATCCACTTGCAAAGCAAAAGCATTTTCCCGGTAAACGATACCGGCGGGACACAACTATAAATTTTGCATAAAACAAATCAACGCCTGTGGGAGGCCATTCGTTGTTTTCCCAATTCGTTGTCGTGTCCAAAAGAACTTGAGGAGTCCACATATGAAAACATCCGTCGGCGCCAGAACCATCGCCTACCCGGCGCCCGTCTATATCGTCGGTACCTACGATAACGCGGGCAAACCCAATATTATGGCCGCAGCCTGGGCCGGAATCTGCTGCTCCAAGCCGCCGTGCGTGGCCGTGTCGCTGCGCAAGGCGACCTACAGCTATGGCAACATCGTCGCCCGCCAGGCCTATACGGTCAGCTTTCCGTCGGAAACATTCGTCAAACAGGCTGACTATGCTGGCCTTGCCTCGGGACGCGACGTCAACAAATTCGACGTGCTCGGTTTGACGCCGGTGCGCAGCGAACTGGTCGACGCGCCCTACGTGTCCGAATTTCCCCTGGTGCTGGAATGTAAACTCCTGCACACGATCGAGATCGGTCTGCATACCCAGTTTATCGGCGAGATCCTCGATGTCAAGGCCGACCAGGCTGTACTCGATCAAGATGGACAGCCGCACATCGATCGAATCAAGCCAATCATCTTTGCCACCGGCCCACGCGCCTATTACGGCATCGGCGAATGCCTGGGCAAAGCGTTCTCAATTGGAAAAGAGATCTGACCGAGAATGGATCAAGCGCAGCCAGCATTGATGTTACATGGAAGCTGGTCAGAGAACACCTTTTTCGTCTGGGCAGAGACGTCACAACGCTCATCAGATGCATCGCTATCGGATTCGCGAACATCGGAAACTCGCCCCTCGCACCACCCTTGTGCCGCCACACCAGATAGCCTGCTCATCGTGCTTGAGCAGTTTGCACCGTTCGGCGGTTGGACATCAAGCATACTGCCCGCCGAACGGATTATGTTTCTGCCGTCGAACGAGGAACAGCCGTACCTGCCTCCGTGGCTGGTCGCTCAAGAGAACGAGTCGGACACGCCGCCTCACCTCGCCCCTTGGCAAGTGCCTGGACTGGCCTTGGATCTGTTCTCGGCCATCGACTTGTTGGTCGCGCTGCCGGCCGGTCACGTTGACCAGCACCGCTTTGGCGCCGATCTGCGCTACTGGGCACTCGTCGCCAAGTTGGGGCTGGAATTTCTGGTCAACCACAAGTATCTGCCCGGCCTGGAGAGACAGGCCGATGTGTATCGTGCCGTCTGGCTGCCTATCGTCCACGACCCGGCAGACCGCGCCCGGCTGCGCACCTTGGCCCAATCGATGCCCCCCATCTGCCGGGCCGTGTTTCTGACCAACACCCAACCGAAAGCCCAAGACGCCATTGCCCCACACACGCTGTTGGACGATTTTCTCAGAACTTGGATCGACCAGGCAGTTCGCCATTGGGGTGCGAGACACCTCGATCGACGCCGCAAAACCCCGGCAGGCATTGCCGGAGTATGGTGGTCGGCGCTGTGGCGCGAAAGCGGTGAGATGGACATCTCGGTTACCCAGCAGCACAACGTGGTGCAGTTATTCGAGGCCTGGCAAACGTGGATCAGTCAGCTTTACGGTTCAGCTGAAGAAGCCTTTCGCGTCTGCTTTCGCCTTGAACCGCCGCAGATCGATGACGAAACGGGTCATGTGACAGAGCCCGATTGGGCACTGCGCTATATGCTGCAAGCCAACGACGATCCCAGCCTTCTGGTACAAGCCGAACAGGTATGGAGCGCACGCGGCGGCGCGCTTCGCACCCTGAACCGCAAATTTGAGGGTGCACAAGAAAAACTGCTCGCCGGACT
>JAFGJF010000700.1 GCA_016929205.1 Anaerolineae bacterium | reverse complement strand
GCTTTCCTCCGGCCAGGACGTTGGCCTTTGCCGTGACCTATGACCATATCCAGGTGGTCGATACAGGCCTCTCCCCTACCGATCTGCTCCCTCGCCAACTAGACAGCGTGGTGGAGCGGCACTTTTTGGACACCCGGATCCGGCGCGTGCTCTATGATCATCTCATCGCCCCGGTTGCGCCGCTCCTGGCAGGCAAGCGTCGCCTGGTCCTGGTGCCGCACGGCCCGCTGCACTATATTCCGTTCCAGGCACTTCCTGCTGCCGATGGTGAGACGTTGTTGCGCCATGATGGCCCCGAACTGGTCTATGCGCCCGGTGCCACGATCTTTTTTCGGAACCGGCAAAAAAAGGCCGGCCCGGCTGCAGCGACCTGTCTTGCCATCGGCTATAATGGCGAGGGCGAGACCAGACTGCGTTTTGCCGAGCAAGAAGCGCACGGCGTTTTTCGCCAGGTCGGCGGCCGGGTCATCACCGGAACACACCCCAAGAAAATGACACTCTATGAACAGGCCGCACACTATCGTATGCTTCACTTTTCCTGCCACGGCACATTCGACCCTGAACAGCCCCTGAGATCGGCCTTGCACCTGGCCCCCGATGAATATCTGACCGCACTGGATGTGATGGCGCACCTGCGCCTGTCCTGTGACCTGGTCACACTCAGCGTGTGTGAGAGCGGCCTCAGCCGGGTGCGGCGCGGCGATGAACTTGTCGGTATGATCCGGGCATTTATGTACGCTGGTGCGCGCGCGCTGGTTTCCTCTCTGTGGCGCGTTGACGAACGCTCTACGCGTATTCTGATGGAAAGGTTCTATCAAGCGATTCAAGCCGGGACAAACCCAGCTTGCGCGCTCAAGCAAGCGCAACTGTATCTCAAAGACCTCACCCGCAAGGAAGCGATAGATATCCTGAAACCTTACCCTCCAGATCAGATTGTGACTTCCTGGGGTTCGGCGCCAAGCACAGATATGGTGGATGACTCGGAGTATGTTGAGAGACTGCCAGGTGCGTGGGAGGATGAGAAAATCTTTGCGGATCCGTTCTACTGGGCTCCGTTTATCCTCGTCAGTGAGTGAATGATGTCAAGTGCAGGGTGTGATCTCGAAAACGAGTTGAGCCAGATCGTCGGTGACGATTCTCTCAAAAACCACTTTGCCAAACGCATCTGTCAACTGAGTCTCCAAAATCTGATCGTTTCGTTTCAGCACCACCTCTGTATCCGCCTGATTTGGCCATCCTCCTCGACCGGCAACAGTGACCTGAACGTTGACCGTACAGTGCACCGGATCGCGTTCCGTCTTGTGGGCATTGATCGTGACCTGCAGTTCGTCAATCATCTCCTCCAAAGCGATTAAGGTTTGCTGTGAATCGCTGGCTTTGAGCCCCGCCGCGGCGTAGGCAGGCTGGCAATCTGGAGGCTGTAACGAACGCAGCAGTTCGGACGAAAGCTCAATCACAACACGGCCCCATTCGTTGATTTGCCAACGCAGCCGAGACATATCCTTTGCGGGGGGCAAGAACGATAGATCGGGGATGGGATAGTGTGTTGATTCTTTTCCCTGTTCTCCCCAGGCCAACGCCACAAACTCGCCAAGCTCGGCGTGTGCCGCCGAACAATGAGGGCAGGTCTCAAGATGGTAGACCATCGCTCGCCATCTCGGACCGTCCACTTTCCCACTTTCCTCTGCCTGTATGTACTCGAGTAACAGATCCTCACAATCCTGGCAGGTCAAGAGATCCTCCTTGCCGGCAGTCCATGCCCGGACAAGATGCCCCACCTTCTTTTCACATTCAGCACAGTGTGTGATGTGACTGATGGCATCCGATACAGCCCCCTGCCGGATGTGCGAGTCTGAATCATCCAGGTAAGCCAACAGCGTCTCAACGGCCGTATGGCAATCCATCTTGCTCATCCCTTCTTCCTCTCATCTGATTCCACATATCTACAAATAAAGAGCCAATCGAGCCGTTGACGTTACAGTTTTTCTTCATCGTTCTCCAAAAAAATCCCGTAAACGCTCGTCTTGGCGCAGGCGATCAATGCCACGGTGACGCAGCACGCGCACATAGCCAGTGGTGATCCCGAGCCGTTCGCCGATCTCCATATCGCTCAGACCATCAAAAAACTTGAGCAGAATGACTTTCTGTTCGGGTGCTCTGGGCAAGGACATAACCGCTTCCAGCAGCAGTTGGCGGCATTCCTGCTCTTCCAGGTGCACCGCAGGCGTCGTCTGATCTGCTTCGAGGTGTGGAATGGTCTCAATCGGGCGTGGATCCTGGATTCGCGCCCGTTGTTCCTGCTTGAAAGCGTGTCGCAATTTGTATAATGCGAAAGCCAGAAACGCGCCGGGACTTCGGCAGCGCTCGATCTGTTCGTACACCAGGACGAGCGCGCGCTGCGTCGCGCCTTGTGCCAGTTCGGGCCAGCGGTTGTGGGCAACTCGAAAGAGAAAACGAAACAGCTCGGTATATCCCTGCTCGCGACGGTTCAGGTCGTCTTTCTGTCGACACGCATCGTACAAAATAGCTGTATACTGGTGCTTGGCCTGCTTTTCTATGCAGCGAACATCAACCGATTCGGCCGGCGAACCAGGCAACGCGATCTCTTTCAGTACCAATTCGACCAGTCTATCCTGTGATAGCAGGAACCACTCGTATCTTTCGACCAGAGCCTGGACAACACGTTCACACTGCAGTCGCAAAGCTTGGTTTGTATGAATGACACTGTCTCCCATGAGTCATCCTTTGCCTTCCCCCACCCTCAAGCCAGCACATGTGATCTGATTATACCACATTTATGCTCAAAAAGGTGAGTATTTTTTGTAACGTTTACGCCTTGTTTGGCTCTTTCTTTACAGGAACCAAGCTGGAAAACAAACCGGGGGGATGCTAAGGAGATGGAACAATGGGGCTATTGGCACGCATCTACGGACCAGAACAAGAAAAAGCCCTGGCAGCCTGCCGGCAGCAAAAGCTGATCGACGACTTGAGGCGCGAGATCATCGCCGAGCAGAGGCGCCAGGGTCAAGCTGCTCGCCGAGACAGCCGGATCCTGGGATGTTTCACACGCGGGAAATTAAGGCAGACTCATTCCTAGATCGCTCACTCTCAACGCAACTCGACAAACACAGGCAGACCTTCCTTGAGTACCTGCCATCCTTCGCCCAAATCGGTGCCGTGCGCGCTCTCTAGCACGGCAATGCCCCGCTCGCCCAGTGCCAGCATCGCCCGGTGGGGTGTGAGTGGGCTGATGACCACCTCCCAACCAGTGAGATCATCATCTCTGTGCCAGATTTTGCCGCCATCGTCGCTAAAGACCGCATACCCGCCACCGAGATCGGACGTGCTGCCGTCACTGGACAGTTGCCTGGGGCGAACGACGATAATCAAGTTAGGATCGACAGGAGAGACGACGATCGACTGTGCTGCCCATGCATCGCCAATGCACCGCCAGCCTGAACACCCACTGGTCGAGAGCCAGACGCCGTTCCCGGCAGCATAGACAGTTTCGGGCGCGGCCGGGTGAACGGCCAACGCGCGAATCCTGGCCTCTTTATCCGGCGAGATCGCGGGCGACCAGGTATGACCACCGTCATCGCTGCGCGAGATCGCATTACCATCGGTAGCATAGAGGGTCTGTGGCGCAGATGGCGCAACGGCTAGCGCCGTCACACTTGCAGCCAAACGCACCTGGGCCAGGAGATGCCAACTGCCGCCGGCATCCAAACTGACCAGAATGCGATCACCGTCAGCCAGATAGAGCACATCCGGCGTGACCGGGTCAAAAGCCAATGAATGGACATTGGGTAGCAAGCCAACCTCGTAGAATTCATCGTCTTGAAAGAGTTTGATCCCACTCTGTTGAAACGGCACGTCCAAGAGACGATCCAGCCCACTCTCGATGCGATGCAGTCCATCCTCATTGAGCACGTAAAGCCGGGCAGAGATGTGTGGATCGGACCACAGATAGCCACCGACGGACGTGTAAGGCGTCCAGGTGCGACCGCCATCCTGGCTGCGATGGATCTCGACTGTATCGTTTGCTGTTGCGACCTCGCAAGATCCAGAAAGGACCGGCGTGGATCGCTGCGCTTTTTCACACTCAATTCGCCGGGTAGCCAGACTGGCGTACCAGGTGTTGGCATCGCCGGCATCGGCAGCCACGTCAAAGACGAGGCCATAATTGAGCACAGGATGATTTGGCGACGTGGCGATCGCCGCCAGTGAGGCCGCGATCAACACGGCAAGGCCCAGCCCGCGTTTCAGACCGCGGCTTTGTCGCCAGCCAGGATCGCCGCACCGTCCGGCGATGACCCGCCAGCGCGCCCAGGCCAATGGCAGCATCGCCAGCGCGATCAGATCGCCCGGATCGGCAACCACACTCAGGTGGAATCGACCGGTCACGACTTGGAGCAAGGCGACGGTATAGGCGTTGCTGATCGGCGTTGCCTTGAGCACGCTGAACCACAACCCGCTCGCCAGCAGGGCCACCGTCATCGCACGATTGGGGGAGCGAAAACATCGGCCAAACGTTGCCTCCAGCAGACCCAGGAAAACAAGCAGCAGAAAGGGGAAAAATAGAGGCCGGCCAGATCGCTCAGCTTGCCCGTCCACCACGAGGGTACGGCCGCCTTGAGAACGTGATCGTTGAGCAGCAGCAGTCCGATCGCCGCAATGGCTGGCGGATCGGTCAGGCAAACGCAGGCATACGACAGCGCCGAACGTGATGCCTGTTGATTTGCGTTTTCCATCTTGCGCATATGTCACTCCACAAGCCATCGTTCGCCATCACATGCTCAAACAACCGTGCAGACACTACACTCAGTAGTCTTCCAGGTGATTGAACTCAGCATTCTCGATCCACGTCCGCGGCCTATCCAAAAACTCAATGACGTGATCGAGAAGGAAATAGTGACGTTTTTCCTCATCAGCGATCTTGAGCAAAAGCGCCTGGGCATCGGGATCGGTTACCTCGCTCGCTTTTTCTTCATAGAACGTTTGCGATTGGCGCTCGATCTCTTGCGCCTGGCGATAGACATCAGACTGTGCCCCTTTGAGGTCCAGTGATGTGCCTTGCATCCCGGCAAACACGTTCTTGGCATCGGCCAGGATCGTCGTTCCGGCCATAGTGGGAGCGGCGTTTTCAGCCATCTTTTTCACCGTGTGATAGTGCTTGACCTCATCGTCGGCCAGCATGGTCAAGATACGCTTGACCCCTGGCTGGTTGCTTTTGGACGCCAGATCGCGGTAAAAAGCCTCCCCATCCTGTTCCATCCGCATTGCAAATTCATAGATATTCATCATTTCTCCTTTATACTCGGTACTCAAACACGATTTAGGGCTCCAAAAAGATCTTGAGTCCCTCTTTTCTTTCCAGCTTGGCAAATCCTTTTTCCCAATCGGCCAACGGCAGAATGTCGCTGATCAACGGCCCTAGTTGTACGCTGCCGCGCTGCAACAAGGACAGCGCGCGTTTCCAGGCCGTCCACTTTTGAGCGAACGAACCGGTGACCCGCAGTTCCTTGTAGGCGATCTGTTCCAGGTCGACGGCGATCGGCCGGCCGAACAGGCCGATCTGCGTGTATCGCCCCTGCTTGCGAACCAGTGCCAGCCCCATATCCACTGCTGCCGGAGACCCCGCGCACTCTATCATCACGTCGGCCCCCACGCCACCGCTCAACGCCATCATCGCTGCAAG
>JAFGJF010000699.1 GCA_016929205.1 Anaerolineae bacterium | reverse complement strand
TGGAGCGGGTAGGGGGCAGGCACAAGGCCTGCTCTTGGGCCATCCCTTGTGCCTGCTTTGGACAATCACAAGAAACTCCCCTTTTCTAGTCCGGCTCGGACGGCGGCCCTGCCACGGACAACACGTATGTTTCCGGATCCATCCATTTTTGTGTCACCTGCATCACATCTTGTGCCGTCAGCGCGGCAATGTGCTCCGGAACGCGCCGCGCATAGTCCAATCCCAGGTCGAACAACTGCATTTCGACGATCTGGGCCGCGATGCCTTCGTTGCTTTCGATCCGCAGCGGCAGCGACCCGATCAGATACGACTTGTTATCGGACAGCTCTTGCTCATCGATTGGCTCGGTTTGCAGCCGCCGTATTTCGCTCAATATGCCATCGATCGCCCGTTCCACGTTGCCTGGATCGACGCCGGCGATGGCCGACCATGGTCCCGGCCCGAGGCCCGCTTCCAGGCTGGTGTAGGCGTAATAGGCCAGGCCCTGATCTTGCCGCACACGAGCGCCGAGGCGGCCCATAAGCCCAAACTCACCCAGGACACAGTTGGCCAGGTAGGCCTTGGTATAATCCGGATCGGTGCGGTTCATGGCTAGCCAACCGAGCAGGATGTCACTCTGTGCCTTGCCGGGAATATCCACTTTGGTCTGGCGCGTGACCTCAATTGCCTCGACACGGGGCAGCATCGTCTGCCGGTAATCAGCGCCCTGCCAGCCGCCAAATGCTCGTTCCAGAATGTCGAGCCCCTTGTCTGCGGATACCGCACCGACCATGGTGATGCCCATATTGTACGGGCCATAACAATCATGATAGAACGAGAGCACGTCCTCTCGGCTGATGGCAGAGATCGTGTCCTCGTAGCCCAATGCGCTGACGCCATAGGGATGGTCAGGATACATCAGCTCGCTAAAGGCCAGCGATGACATAGCCTGGGTGCTTTCCTCGCGTTGTTTGATCGCGGTCAGTATCTGCCCGCGACGCCGGTCGACGTATTCGGATGGAAAAGTCGGGCAATAGAGGCAGTCAGTCAGGATGTCAAGCAGCAAGTCGAGATCCTCGACCAGGCATTTGATCGTAAAGCGCGTGGTATGCCCGCTGCTGCCAAAACTCAACGCCGCGCCGACGGACTCGATCTCTTGGTTGATCTCGGTAAAAGATCGTTTGTCGGTGCCTCGGGTCAGCATCGAGGCTGTCAACGAGGCCAGTCCGGCCTTGGCACGCGGCACGTCAATGCTGCCGGCCCACAGCCAGCCGTGCACGACGACCGAGGGGCTGTGTGGGTTTTCGTGGACCAGCCCGGTGATGCCATTGGCAAAGGTGCGGCGGGCAATCGTGTCGGGGCCTGGCAGCAAAGTAAGATGTATCTCGCTGGGCGAGGTTGTGTCAATTGTCGTTTGGGTCATCGTCGATCGCTCTCCGCATCCAACGGCACATACCAACCCACGGTTCGGTTCGCAGGTTGGAGATAACGTTGTGCACAATGCTGTACCTGATGGACGGTCACAGCGGTCAGGTTATCGATGTATTCTTGAAACCAACTGCACCGGTCAATGATTTCGGCCTGCCCGATCCAATACGCCTGGTTGGTGACCCTCTCGGCGGCGTAGGCGAACTGGGCTTTTGATTGTTTAATCGCTTTGTTCAATTCTTCCTCGCTGATCGAATCGGAGGCCAGTTTGTCCAGTTCGCCCAACAGCGCCGCTTCGACCTCGCTCAATTTGCGATCGTTGCGCACCGTGCAAAAAAGGTCATAGACGTAGGGATCGCGGCTGGCAACCATCGATCCGCTCACCGAGGCGGCCAGCTCGCTCTCGATCAAGGCTTTGTACAGGCGCGAGCTGCGATTTGTACCGCCGCCGCCCGCAAAGGCCATCGTCACCGGGCCAGTCAGGGCGGCATCGATCACCAGCAGGGGAAAAAAATCGGCCGCACAGGCCTGCGGCACGTGGTACGAAAGCTGCACATAGGCGGTTTGTCCCGGACCTTCACGAATGACGCGACGTTCTCCTCTTTGTTCGGGTTCGGGACGGCGTATGCTGGGTGGCTCGGGGCCGGCGGGGATGTTGCCAAAGAGGTTCTGCAGCCGGTCCAGTGCCTGCTGCGTATCGACGTCGCCGACGAGCACAGCGATGGCGTTGTTGGGCACGTAATATGTTTCATAGTGGCGGATCAGATTCTCGCGAGTCATCGTTTGCAGGTCGACCATATCGCCGATCGTGTCGTGGTGATAACCGTGCACCCGGAACGCTGCGGCTTTTGTCTCTTCCTCCAGCAAAAAGGACGGCTCGTTTTCTGCGCCCTGCCGTTCCGAGATGACGACCGTGCGCTCCGCCTCTGTCTCTGTGGGGTCAAACCGGGCGTTGGCCATACGGTCCGCTTCAATGCGATAGGCCAGGTCGATCGCGTGCGAAGGCAGCGTTTCCAAAAACGTGGTAAAATCCAGGCCGGTCATGCCATTTAACATTCCGCCACAACGCGACACCTGTCGGTCGTACTCGCCCTGGGGAAACTGGGGCGTGCCCTGAAAGAGCATGTGTTCAAGCCAGTGCGAGATGCCGGTGATCCCTGCGCGTTCGTCGCCGCTGCCCACGCGATACCAGACCCAAAAGCTGGCCACCGGCGCGTGATGCATTTCTTTAACCAGGATCGTCATTCTGTTTTCAAGTGTATGGCGTTCGATCAATTGGTTCTCCAATGGATTTCATATCTTGGCAATGAATAGGGTCAAAACCCGATTTTTTGTCAACACATCCGCACCCAAAACTAGTCTATTCGATAGGGCACGCTGCCTTCGCGCGCCAGGACGTAATTCATGCCGCCAATCTGGCGGATCATACCTTTGAGTTCCATCATGGCCAGGGTGCTGCTCACCTCGTGAATCGGCAGCTTGGACTGGCGGCAGATTTCGTCCATGTGAACCGGTGCATCGGATACAAATAGCAGCAACTGCGCTTCGGTCTCGTTTTGTGGCAGGGTCGCCCGCGCTTCGACGTGCTGCTCGATCATTGTCAGGTTGAGCTCTTCTAGGATGTCTTGCACGCCGAGCACCATCTTGGCGCCATCGTGGATCAGGCGGTTGCACCCCTCGCTGCTTTTGTGGGTGATATGACCCGGTACGGCAAAGACATCGCGTCCTTGTTCGAGTGCAAAATCGACGGTGATCAAAGCCCCGCTCCGTTTGGGCGCTTCCACAACCAGTACCCCCAACGACAACCCGCTGATGATCCGGTTGC
>JAFGJF010000698.1 GCA_016929205.1 Anaerolineae bacterium | reverse complement strand
TCTCGCTCATGCTGCCCCCTTGAATGTATGGTTTGCTCTTTTGGAGCAGCATGATACCATAAATCAAAGTCTCGTTGTAATACTAGGAAAACGCTGAAAAAGTCCATTTTAAACACAAGGTCGCCAGGACGCAAGGACGCAAAGAGTCACAAATAGACGTAAAAGCTCTTTTTTAATCGTAGAATCCTTGCGTCTTTGCGCTGCGGTACACACCACCGCCTGCGCCCTTGCGTTAGGGTTTTTCACAGAGCTCCTAGCATCGTGCAAATCGGTGCACAGGGAAATGCGCCCTACCACGCCTGGTAAAAACGAGCATATCATGTCTTGATTAGAAGGGCATTAGAAAAGCGTTAGAAAAACATTAGAACGCCTATGACTGGTCATATACCCGGATATGACCCACGATCTATCTTGTGGCACATCCATTTTGCGCGCGGATCGGGTATACTGGGATCAGTTAACAAAAACGAGATGGCAGCATCTCAGAGCGCACAGAATCTCGAATTCTGTCAAAGAAAGGGGAAAAACATGTCTTTCAATCTGTCCGATATCAAGTGGGGTCGAGCTGTACTGTGGACTGTCCTGGGATTTCTGATTGCCTTCCTGATCCCGACCGTCATCATCACGGGGTACCTGTTTGTACTGGGCTTTCAAATGCGGGGCGCGCCTCCTCAAGAGGTCCAGATCGCGGTGCTCACCGGCATATTCTACAATCTGCTGGCCATCGCGGGCACGATGCTGGGCGCATTCGTCGGCGGGCGCAAAACGGCGCAGGGAGCTGAGGACGGCTACCAACTGAACGGGCTGGTGACCGGCATTGGCGTGGCCATCGCCACCGCAGTGTATGCCGTGGTACGAATCAGTTCATTCACCGTTTGGGTACCGGTGCACTTTGTCCTGGCCATTGCCGGCGGCTGGTTGGGCGGTTGGCTCGTCGCCAGGCGCGCCAGCGAGGAAGAGCTGTAACGAGATCGTCCTTATCCGGGGCCGGCGATCATCGCCGGCCTCAGGCCCAAGCAGGAGGGGTTCTGCAATGAGCAAGAAACAGAAAGCGACCGCCGCCTCGAACGGCAACGAACATCTCATCGAACTCCGGCAGGTGGTCAAGACGTACAAAAGCGCGGCCGGAAACTATACGGCGCTCAAAAACGTGGACCTGCAGGTGGACAAGGGCGAATTTGTGGCCGTGATCGGCAAGTCGGGCAGCGGCAAATCGACGTTGATCAACATGATCACCGGCATCGACCGCCCCTCATCGGGTGAGGTGATGATCGGCGACAAGGCGGTGCACAAACTGCGCGAGGGCAAAATGGCCGAATGGCGCGGGCGCAACGTGGGCGTCATCTTTCAATTTTTCCAGTTGTTGCCTACGCTGACCGTGGTCGAAAACGTCATGCTGCCCATGGACTTTTGTAACATGTACTCGCGACGCGAACGCAAAAGGCGAGCGATGGATCTGTTGGCGCAGGTGGATCTGACCGAGCACGCACGCAAACTGCCTTCCCGCCTCTCGGGCGGCCAGCAGCAGCGCGTAGCTATCGCCCGCGCGCTGGCCAACGACCCGCCGATCCTGGTCGCCGACGAGCCAACGGGCAATCTCGACTCCAAGACGGCCGAGGCGATGTTTCGACTCTTTGAGCGGTTGGTCGAGGGTGGTAAGACGATCCTGATGGTCACCCACGACAATGACCTGGCCGAACGGGTCACGCGGACGTTGATCATTTCCGACGGCGAGATCATCGAAGAATACCTGGCCGAGGCCTTCCCGGCCCTGACGGAAGAGCAGCTGATCTGGGCAACGCGCAATCTCGAATTGCAGCAGTTTGCGCCCGGTGAGGTGATCATCGAGCAGGGTGCTCCCCACGAGGACTTTTACCTCGTCACCCGGGGCCATGTTGAGGTGCGCTTAAATACCGCCAACGGCCAAGAGTTCCTCGTCGATCGTTTGGGGATCGGCCAATACTTTGGCGAGATCGCCCTGCTGCGCGGCGTGGCCAGCACGGCCACCGTGCGCGCGGCACCTGATGCACCTGTCCGGGTGGCTGCTCTCGACCGCGAAACCTTTACCAACTTGATCGGCCAGTCCGAATTGACCGGCGCGGCGATGGACGAGATCATGCGCGCCCGCCTCGATGCCCTGGCCCGCAAGGAGGGGAACGATGCCTAGTCCACGCTGGCGCAAGGTCTTACGCGATCTGTGGCGGAACAAAGGGCGCACCCTGCTTGTCGTGATCTCTATTGCCGTGGGTGTTTTTGCCGTGGGCACGGTGATCCACATGCAGGTGATCGTGCGCCAGGATATGATCGGCAGTTACAACGGCGCGAGCCCCGCTAACGCCACCATTTACGTCGAAGGCGAGTTTGACGACGACCTGGTCCAGGCGGTGCGGGACATGCCCGAGGTGGCCGAAGCCGAGGGGCGGCGCAGCGTCCTGGTGCGTTTCCAACTTGACCCGGAATCGGGGTGGTACCCGATGATCCTTTTTGCCATTCCCGATTACGAAAATATGAAAATCAACGTCCTCCAGTTAGAGAAGGAATTCGGGCCGGCGCCCAGCGCCTGGCCGGGTCCCGTGCCCTTGCCGCCGCCGGAAAACGAAGTGATGATCGAGCGCACCTCGTGCATTATCGATCGCAACGGCCTGATCAAGGCCCAGTTGGGCGATGTGGCGCTGTTCGAGACGCCGATGGGCAAACAACGCGAGATGCGCCTGTCCGGGCTAGTGGCCGATTTTTCCCGGCTCCCGGCGACAAATTACCTGGCGTACGGCTATGTCACCTTTGACACGCTGGAATGGCTTGGCCTGCCGCGCACCTACAGCGAGATGGTCATCCTCGTCAATGGCGATCGCACGGACAAGGCGCACATCGAACAGGTGGGGAAAAAGGTTGCCGACCGGATGGAGCGAGGTGGGGTAACGGTGCTGCGCACTCAAGTGCCTGAACCGGGCCAGTTGCCGCTCGACTATATGGTCGATGGGCTGGTCTATATTTTGGGCGCGTTGGGGGTCCTGTCTCTGTTCTCGAGCGTTTTCCTGTTGATCAACACCGTGCAGGCCCTGCTGTCGCAGCAGGTGCGGCAAATCGGGGTGATGAAAGCGCTCGGCGCGCGAAACCACCAGATTATGGGAATGTACCTGAGCATGATCGTGATTTTCGGCGTGCTTGCGCTAACCATCGCGATCCCGTTGGGAACGTGGATCGCACGCTGGATCGTCAACTTTATGACCTATTTTATCAACTTTAACTTGAGCAGCTTTGGGTTTCCACCCCAGGTGCTGGCTGTCGAGGTGGCGATGGGGCTCCTGGTGCCGCTGCTGGCAGGACTCTGGCCGATCATCGCCGGCACGCGGATCACGATCCGCGAGGCGATCAGCAGCTATGGCCTGGGTGAGGGCGGATTTGGCTCAAGTTTTATCGACCGGCTGATCGAGCAGGTGCGCGGCCTGCCCCGCCCCGTGCTGCTGTCGCTGCGCAACACCTT
>JAFGJF010000697.1 GCA_016929205.1 Anaerolineae bacterium | reverse complement strand
CAGCCGACAGCGACACCACCATCACAAGATGTAATACGATCAAGATCCTAGATCGGTCTGCCATGTTATTTGCTCCTCGCTTCCGCCCCGGCTGCCGGTCCGAACAAGACCAAGATGCCGTCAAAGGGCAGCAAGGTCTGCCGCCATCCATCATTCGGCGCATTTTCCTTGCCAGAGCACGGCCTCAATCGTCTGAACGAGGGCGGGGGCCGGCATCCCTTTTTGCAGCACGGTGACGGCACTGACCGCCCGGGCTCTTTGCGCCTGGTGCCCATCGTCGGCCAGGACAATGCAGTGGGCTTGAGGCCATTTGCCCTTGATGTCTCTGATCGCTTTCCAGGCTTCACCGCCGGGCAGGCCGGCGTCGAGCAAGACCAAGTCTGGCCGGTGCGTGTTGCACACCTGGACGATCAGAGCTGCATCGGCCATCTCGCCCGTGATCTCGACGCCTGCGATCGAGGACAACAAGGTATGCAAGCCATCACGCAGCGGCCCGGGCCCGGTCACAATCCATACTGAGGCAAGCTGTCTCGCTGCCATCGTGCATTGCTCCCCTGGAATGTCAGTTGTCCACGTGAACGACGATTTCGCATGGAGATGGATAATTGCCCGTTCGATCGACGACGACCAGGCGAAAGACGTAGCGTCCATCGCCCACCGTTCGTGTGTCCCACGCGCCTAACGCCCCATTTCGAACTGGCGTTTCTGCACCGGTGACATAGTGCCACTCGTCCAGTCCATCCTTGCGATATTCGAGCTTGTAGTAACCAAAGCTCGCCAGATCGGCCGTGCCACGTGCTTGCACGACGCCGGACAGCCGCGCGCCGTCCCGAGGCCAGGTCAGGTGCTCGCATCCCGGTTTAACCCACCCGGTGTTCGCAGCGGCGGCGATGTAGAGCCGCTGGCCGGGATAGATCACGTTCGGATTGGTTATGTTGTTGAGCTGCACGATCGACCATACGCTGGTCCCAAAGCGCACCGCAATTTTGGCGAGTGTATCTCCTCTTTGCACGGTGTAGTAGGTTCCCCCAGCCGGGGGAGTGGGAGATCCTGGCGACGCGCAAGGGATCTGCAGGCGCTGCCCGGCATAGATCCGGTTGGGGTTTGCCAGGCTGTTGGCGCGCACGATGCCGTTCACGCTGACCCCGTGCCGGTAGGCAATCGCGGTCAGTGTGTCGCCACGTTGAACCACGTAGGCGCATCCACTCACAGGCGGGAGCGTTGTCCCGCCGGGGATCAGCAGCCGCTGTCCGGCATAGATCCAGTTGGGGTTTGCCAGGTTGTTGGCCTGTACAATCACCTGTACGGTTGTCCCATATTCCCGGGCGATGCCCGTCAGGTTTTCTCCCCAGCGCACGACGTGCACGATGGGATTCGATCCCGGCACGTCGGCGCGCACGTTTTGCGCGCCGGCCAAACACAGCACTGCACACAGCAAGACGGTGGTCAAAATTCTCTTTGTCATCTCTTACCCTCCATTATCATCGCGAATAAGACAAGAAAACAGGTTTCTGACTGTATGGCATGATCCGGCTGTTTCTATTATACCTCGTTTCAGGTCTTTGTACATCGGTCAGAAGACAGAGCCAGATCTAGACAAAAAGACCGAATGGCACTCTTGCAAGCAAATCCAGGGAATGCATCGCCCCTACTCCGAGCGGTTTGTCAGAGAGACCATGCAGCCGCGATTCTCGGAACGTGGTTTGAAACGTTATGTCAGCTATCTTGTTCCCCTTGGACGTCGATGTCGACCAATCCTTCCCGCAGGGCATAGAGTGCCGCCTGGGTGCGGTTGGCCAGGTGCAGCTTGTTGAGAATGTTGCTGACGTGCGTGCGCACCGTCCGCTCGCTCACGGTCAGCCTGTCGGCGATATCCTGGTTCGGCAGCCCCTGCGCGAGCTGTTTGAGCACCTCGACCTCGCGCTCGGTCAGCGGTTCCTCCGTGCGCGGCAGGTCGGGCTGCCGCACAGAGCGCTGCAGCTCGCGCATCAGTTTTTGGGCAATGGCAGGATCCATCGATGGCTCACCACGGTGCACGTCGCGGATGGCTTGCATCAATTCTGCGGGCGACGAATCCTTGATCAGATATCCCAGTGCCCCGGCCTTGACTGCCGAGAATACCTTTTCATCCTCCGCAAAGCTGGTCAATACCAGGATACGAGCACTGGGGACCAGTTGCACGATCTCGCCGATCGCGGCGACGCCATCCTTACGCGGCATCAGCAAATCCATCAAGATGACGTCGGGCTGCAAGGCACATGCCTTTTCCACCGTTTCTATTCCGTCTGCTGCTTCACCCACGAGATCTATGCCGGGCTCCGTCGAGATCAACCAGCGCAGACCTTCTCGTACAACGGCGTGGTCGTCAGCAATCAGAACCCGTATCGCCCGGTCGTCCTGTCGGTCCATCATCGTGATAGCTCCTTTGTTGTTCCGGCCGTTTCTCGCCGGCTGTCTTGTGCAGTCAACTGTCATGCACATCGAGGCTCACCTTGACACGTGTCCCTGTACCCGGCGCGGAAAGGATGGTCAGGTCTCCGCCCAATATATCCATCCGTTCGCGGATGCTGGTCAATCCAATGCCTCCCTGATCGCGGACGGCCTCGATGTCGAATCCTCGTCCATCATCGACCACCTCCATCTCGACGTGTTCGTCTCCGGCACGGATATGAACGGCAACCGATTGGGCTGCCGCATGTTTGAGCGCATTGTTGAGCGCTTCTTGTACGATGCGAAAGAGCGATTCTTCCACGGGTGCAGGGAGCGCGAGCACGCCCTCGACGGTCAGAGCGGCCTCGATGCCGGCCCGCTTTTCGACGGCTTCCAGCCGTTGCTGCAAAACGCGCACCAACCCTTCTCCCTGGAGGCTCAACGGTCGCAGTTCGTAGACCAGGAGACGCATCTCTTTGAGCGTCTCCTGGCCGATCTCGCCAAGCCTGGTCAAGGCTTCTGCCAATCGATCGAGATTGCCTGTGCCGACCAGCCGCCTGCTGGCTTCGGCAACCAGAACCAGGCTGTACAGCGATTGAGTGACTGCGTCATGCAGCTCGCGCGCCAGCCGCTGGCGTTCGCGCATCACAGCCAGTTGTTCGGCCTGTTTGT
>JAFGJF010000696.1 GCA_016929205.1 Anaerolineae bacterium | reverse complement strand
CGATCTTGCCGTGGACGGTTTTGCCGTCGAAGCTACCGGCGATGGCGCGCAGTTTGCGGCTGCGGTGAAAAGTGTGCTGGATGCGGCGCTGCGGCCAATGATCTTGATCGCCGAGGATGCCGACGTGATGGCTGCCGGCCTCAAGGTCGCGCAGGATTCCGGCATCTGTCCGCTGATTTGCGGCGCGACGGCGGAGACGTGGCAAGCGTTCGCTAATCTGGCCAAGGGGTGCGGTGCGCCAATGGTCATTCGTGAAGAATACCTGGACGTACTCGGCGATCTGTCGACCAAGATTGCCAACGCGGGTGTCCAGGACATCGTTATCGACCATGGTGCACGTGACCTGCCGGTTGCGCTGGAAAAGCAGACCCAACTTCGTCGCATGGCGCTCAAAAACCTGCGGCCGTTTGGGTATCCTCAGATCAGCTTTCCTGCCGAGTGTGTGGACGATCAAACGTTGGCGCCGATGGCTGCGGTGCAGGCCATAACTAAATACGCCGGGTTTGTCGTGCTCGACGAGTTCAGTCCGGCGACGGTGTATCCATTGCTGGCTTTGCGCGAAAACATTTATACCGACCCGCAAACGCCTATCCAGGTGCAGCCCGGTCTGTACGAGATCGGCGATCCCACACCCGATTCGCCGTTGTATGTGACGACCAACTTTTCAATCACCTATTTCGCGGTGGCGAACGAGGTCTCCGGCAGCGGAACGGCGGGGTGGCTGTTGGTTGCCGACGCCGAAGGGATGAGCGTACTCACGGCCTGGGCTGCGGGCAAGTTTGATGCCGAGCGCATTGCCAAGGCCGTCAAAGCATCCGGCGTGGAAGACAAGATCAATCACAAAAAGCTGGTCATTCCCGGTGCCGTGTCTGTCTTGCTCGGCGAGATCGAAGAAGAACTGCCCGGCTGGAAGATCCTGGTCGGACCGAGGGAAGCCGTGGATATTCCCGGCTATACCAAGGTGTGGGAAACGTTATAGTAAGTCGTGAAGCGTGATGCGTGAAGCGTGATGCGCGGACTTGGCGTTTTCACGTTTCACGTATCACGTACTTGAGAGAGGTTTGTTTTATCGCTACCTATACCGTCCGTTTTCAACCTCTAGATCGTGTCGTACAGGTTCCCGCGGGTACGCTGGTTGCTGATGCGGCAACCAGCGCTGGGATCGAGTTGGGCCTTCCCTGCGGTGGTCAAGGGCGGTGTGGGCGCTGTACGGTCATCGTGCGCGATGGCGATGTTCACCGTCCTCCCAATCGACGGTTTTCGAGTGACGATCTGGCGGCGGGTTATGCTCTGGCCTGTCAGGCGACGATTCAAGGCGATGCTGTCATTTATGTCCCACCGCAAAAAATCGAGCGCGAGCTTTCGACGGACAAGACGGCTCGGCGTGTTCAGGCTCCCTTTGCTTACGATTATTTGCGCGATCAGCCTTTGCGCAAATACGTGGTAATGGTCACGGAGCCATCTTTGGACGATCAAACCGATGATTGGTCGCGACTCAAGCGCGAGTTGGCCAGGCAGCATGGCGTCGAAACGCTGTCGGCTGGTCTATCTGCATTGCGCCGGCTTTCTGCTGCGCTGCGCGAGGGTGACTGGACGGTTACCTTGGTGATCGAGAGCGATCGCTGGGATGCGCCCGATGCGCCACCTCGCCTGGTGGATGTGTTACCAGGCGATCATTCGGAATCGCTATGGGGCGTAGCGATCGACATTGGCACTACGACAAACGTCGTGTGGCTGGTCGATCTGTTGAGTGGACAAGTGATGGCTCAGGTAGCCGACTATAATGGCCAGATTGCACGTGGCGAAGACGTAATTTCACGCATCATTTATGCGTCCAAAGGCAAAGGTCAGGACAAAGGTAAGGGGTTGGTCGACCTACAGTTTTTGGTGATACAGACCCTGAACCGGCTGTTGGAACAGGCTGCGTCCCAGGTGGGTATTCAACCCGCCGAGATTTACCGGGCGGTGGTGGCTGGAAACAGCACAATGATCCACCTTTTTGTTGGTTTGCAGCCCGAACCTATCCGCTTGGAGCCTTTTGTCACCACGATCAACCATGTTCCTATCTTACAAGCGATCGAGTTGGGGTTGAATATCTGTCCTGACGCATCGGTTGACACTTTGCCGGGCATTGCCAGTTATGTGGGTGCCGACATCACGGCCGGGGTGGTCAGCACCGGGATGAACACGAGCGACAAGCTCACGCTCTTTATCGACGTGGGCACCAATGGCGAGATCGTCCTGGGCGATTGTACCTGGCTTATCTCTTGCGCCTGTTCCGCTGGCCCGGCCTTTGAGGGCGCCGGTGTGGTTCATGGCATGCGGGCCACGCAGGGCGCAATTGAAGAAGTGTGGATCGATCCCCAGACGTACGAACCGACGATCCAGGTCATCGGGGCGGAGGGAGAAAAACCGCGAGGTCTTTGTGGCAGTGGCTTGATCGGTCTGATGGCCGAACTGTTCATCACTGGTGTTGTTGATAAAGGAGGTCATATCAACGCCACCTTGGAGACCGAACGTACGCGCGTTGGTGCACATGGCCCCGAGTACGTGGTGGCCTGGGCCAATGAATCGGCGACAGGCGAGGATATTGTCATTACTGACGTTGACCTCGACAACCTGATGCGTGCCAAAGCGGCCATCTATGCTGGATTTTCCATTCTTGCCTCAAGTGTCGGTTTGACGATCGCCGATGTGGAGCAAGTGTTTATTGGTGGGGCATTTGGCCAATACATCAACATCGAGAAAGCGATTCAGATTGGCTTGCTGCCCGATGCGCCGTGGGACACCTTTCACTATATGGGCAACACGTCGGTGCTTGGCGCCTACTTGTCCTTGCTCTCCCGCGAAACGCGGCAACAGGTGGTTGACATTGCAGCGATGATGACTTATCTGGAACTCTCGGCAGATAATACCTTTTTTGAGGAATTTAGCGCCGCGCTCTTTTTGCCACACACGGATGAATCGCAGTTCCCAACGGTGATGGCGCAGTTGGCGGGTGTCAGGTCATCAGCTTGAGGCGGTAAAGACCGAATGTCGGGCGTTGGGGACACCGACATGCGTATGGGAATCAGCAAAACGCCTCACGAATGAATGTGTTTTATCCACTGGATCGGAAGGAGATATTCGTGGAGATTCGAGATAAACCCGAACATGATCCTGTCGCAGATCTATACATTGTGGACGCGTATATGCGCTGGGCGCTGCTAGCTGCGGAAGAAGTTGTCGGCAAAAAGGGCCTTGGTGTTGTTTTACGCGACACAGGATTGGAACGATTCATTGCAGAATACCCACCTGATGAAACCAAGGTGCTCAGCAAGCTCACGTTTGGCGAATATGCCGACTTGAGTGTTGGGTTACTCAACTTTTTTGGACGCGCGGGCAAGGGGATGTTGCGGCGTGTCGGCCGCCTGTCTGCCGACCACGGCGTCAAACGCCAAAGCGCACTGTTTGGCCTGGCGGCATCACTCTCTTCCAAACTGCTCCCGCTACCTGTCCAGCTCAAGATTGGACTGACCAATATGCAAAACGGCTTCCGCAAGCTCAGCGAGGCCGTTGGCCAAGAGGTGCATCTTGGCATTGAGGACAGAGACGATAAACTGGCGTATATTGATGCGGATTGTTCGCACTGTGCGGGAAAACTCGCCGACGAACCCATTTGTTTCATTCGCACGGGCACGCTGCAAGAGGCCTTACATTGGCTGACCGCCAAACAGTTTCAGGTTCAAGAGGTCGAGTGCCGGGCGATGGGCGCGCCGGCGTGTGTGTGGGAGATATCTAAAACGCCTCAAGAGTAGGGCCTCACGCTTGAGGCTCAGGAGACAAGTGTATGACGACGACGATTGCCGTCGCTGGAAAGGGCGGCACTGGAAAGACAACGACGGCCGGCTTGCTGGTTCGTTATCTGATCGAGCGACGCGGCGGTTCGATTTTGGCGATTGACGCCGATCCTTCCAGCAATTTGAACTATGTGCTGGGGATGGAGGTCGAAAGCACGATTGGTGACATCCGGGAAGATATGCTGGACCAGGTGCAGGCTAGTTCTTCTGCCGCCGGATCCATGCCTGGTGGTATGAGCAAGCAAGATTACCTGGATTACCAGATCCGGATGGCGTTGGTCGAGGGGGACGACGTGGATTTGCTGGCGATGGGGCGGCCCGAAGGTCCGGGATGTTACTGCGCTGCCAACCAAATGATGCGCACGATCATCGATCGCATTGGAAATACGTATGATTACGTCGTAATGGACAACGAAGCCGGGATGGAACATATCAGCCGCCGCACGACGCGCGATGTCGACCATCTGCTCGTGGTGACCGATACGTCGCAGCGTGGCGTCATTGCTGCACAGCGAATCGTCGAGATGGTGCCGGGGCTGGATGTGAGCGTAGACAAAATGCACCTGGTCGTCAATCGTGTGATGGGAGAGCAGTTGGTGCCGCCGCTGTTTGATGCTGTCCGGGGCCTTGGCATCGAATTGGTGGGCACCATACCGAACGATGCCTTGATGTCCGAGTACGAGTTTACAGGGCGTCCTTTGATTACGCTGCCGGACGACTCGTTGGTTGTCCAGGCTGTGTATGCAATTGCCGATAAAATCTTTTCAAATGGACGGGATTAGCTCGTTCGAGTCTTTAGGGAGGAAATGACATGTATATCATTGCAGAGAACATCCAGATTTTGTCTTCAAGGGTCAAAAAGGCGATTCAAGAAAGGGACAGTGCGTTCTTTCGCAACATGGTTGCCAGGCTTCAAGAGGCTGGAGCAGATGCTATTGACCTGAATATCGGACCCAACAAGAAACGCGGACACGAAGTGTTGCCCTGGTTGGTCCAAGAGGCTGAAAGAGTAACCGATCTGCCGTTGTGCTTTGATACGACCAACCTGGGAGCGATCGAGGCCGCCTGTGAGACGGCAACCAAGGCGCAGCCAATCATCAACTCGACCGATTGTAAGGCCGAACGGTTGGCGACGGTGCCGCCGCTGGCCAAAAAGTTTGGTACGCGATTGATCGGGTTAACCATGGCCGAAGGATTGATCCCGGTTAGTGCTGACGAGCGCGTTACCCTGGCTCTGGAACGCTTAATTCCACGCATCCTCGAGTTGGATATCCCAATCACAGATCTGATCATCGATCCGCTGGCTTTGACTGTGTCAGGTTGCCAGGAATACTGCCCGGAGTGCATCGAAGCTGTGCGCACGCTCAAATTTGCCTGGGATCCGCCGCCCTTGACCAATGCCGGTCTTTCCAACGTCTCCAATGCCGTGCCCGATGAGATGCGCCCATTGTTGGATCGAGTTTATATGGTTATGCTGATCGGATCGGGTATTGATATGGTCATTGCCAACCCGTTGGACGAAAAACTGCGCGAGTTCATCCGCGTTGTCGAGGAACGCGACGAGTCGACGCCGTTGAACCGGTTGTTGGTCACGCTTCGCGACAAGGTAGAGGCTATGGAAGAACTGGAAGCTTCTGATGTCGATATGGACGATCCCGAGCAGGTTGAGGTCTGGAAGACCGTTCAAGTGTTGCTTAACAAGACGATTTACACAGACGCCTATCTGCGGTAAAAAAAAGGGGCAAGAGACAATATGGCTGATATATGGGCTCAACTGGCACGGTATCGTCAGGTCAAAGTGCTGCCCGATGGGATGCGTGTTTTGCTGCGTCCCCTGGCAAAAGGGGATGCCGAACAGCTCTATCGGTTGTTTGAACGGGCCACGCCTGAAGATCTGGAGCGTTTTCGAAGCAATCCAACAGATCGCAGTGTGGTAGAGAGTTGGGTCGAAAACCTGGACCTGGGCAAAATCTTTCCAATTGTCGTCGAGGCCAACGAGCGCATCATCGGCGATGCGACCATTCACTTTGGCAACAAGTTTCAACGGCACCTAGGGTGGGTACGCCTTTTCCTAGATCGCGAGTACCGGCGCCGGGGCATCGGCTCATTGATGATCCGGACCTTGATCGACGTCGCGCGCAGGACGGGATTGCACCAATTGATCGCAATGATCCCAACAGATCAGCCACAGATCGTCAAAGCGTTTGAAAACCAGGGCTTTAGAAACGAATTTATCCATAGCGACTATGCGATTTTGCACAATGGTCGCACTTTGGACGTGGCCGAGTTGGTGCTGTACCTGGTGGACCACACCGGAGAGTTTTAGGCCACGTGCGGATCTTGATCGTCACTCAGGGAGAGTGGGGAGAGCGGATACGGGTCCACCTGAACAAAACCGCACCATTCGATTGGCAGTTCACAAGCTGGCAAGGACCGGCAACCTTGCCAGTTGTGTTGGATGAACCCGAGACGTTTTTACCTGATACGCTTGCCCAAGCCGATCTGCTGCTGGTTTTGACCGAAAGCGCGGGCATGACCGATTTGGCGCCGGATATCGCTCAGCTCTGTGGCGCGCAAGCGGTCATTTTGCCGGTGGACAAACGAGCGTGGGCCCGCCCGGGGCTTGTCCGGCAGGTTAAAGAGCGCCTGGCGGCAGCCGGGGTTGGCTTGGCGATGCCGATGCCTTTTTGTACCCTGATCCCCAAGCAAGAGCAGCACGACCTGATCCGCCGCTTTGCCCGGCGATATGGACGACCGGAGCTGGATTGTAAGGTACGCGATGGGTGTATTGCTTTTTGTGAGATCGGTCGCGAAACGCCCTGTGGCAATACGCGCTACATTGTAGAGCGGTTGCCGGGTGTTCGTGCTGACAAGGCGGCAGAACAGGCCGGATTGTTGCATCACTATTACCCTTGCTGGGGGGGAATGGACGTCGACCCGGTACAGGGCACGCACACGTGTTTGCACATTGCCGCGACGATCGCGCAACAGTCGGTAGAACGTGCATTAAGGAACGCAGAGAAAAAAGAGGGTTGATGAGAAACCGGGTTTTGCGCGTAAAGAACACGCGGTCAAAAGCCCGGTTTCTTGTTTCATCTACCGCCCGGTTGTCTCATTCGAGGAAAGCCCATGTCAGCATACGGGATAAAGGAACGAAAAGAACGCTGGATTGACTTTTTAGCCAACCGGGAACATCCACAGCACGTTTTTATGATCGACTATGCGTCCGATCGCGAGGATCCGCCGCTTCCCTGGCGTGAATTCGAACAGGAGCGCATCGAGTGGGCCTGGCGGCACTACGAGCGGCAGATGGCCCGCGTCACGTGGCTGGTGGACGATACGCTGCCTTATCTGAACGTGCGCACCGGCACCGAGATTTTTGCCGAGGCCTTTGGCTGCCCGGTCTATTACCCGGAGGACAACATGCCCTTTGCTCTGCCGCTGATCCATTCAGCCGGTGAGGTGGCGGATCTGCGGGTGCCCGAGGTCAGTACGAGTTCTCTGGCTTATTTGTTTGACATCGCCGACGAATTGATGCGCCGAGCCGGTACGGGGACGCTGGTCAAAGTCGTTGACATCCAAAGCCCGATGGATATTGCCTCGCTGATCTGGGACAAATCGACCTTTTACCCGGCCCTGATCGAGACTCCCGACGTGGTGCGCGAGCTGGCGGACAAGGTCAAACAGCTCTTGACTGCCTTTTTGGATGCCTGGTTTGCCCGCTATGGCCTTGAATTTATCGCCCATTATCCGGACTACTATATGCCCCAGGGGATCACCTTGTCCGAAGACGAGATCGGAGCGGTGAGTGTGTCGACCTACGAGCAGCTCTTTTTGCCCGAGTTGGTCGAGCTGTCGGCGCGGTACGGCGGGATGGGCGTGCACTGCTGCGCGCACGCGCAGCACCAGTGGGCCGGGTTAAAGTGCGTCCCGAATCTGCGGCTGCTCAATCTGGTGCAGCCGGAGGACGTGTTGGAACGGGCCTACGTCGCTTTCAGCGATGTGCCGCAGATGCATTCCTGGTGTGGTAGTGGCGATCCGTGGACGTGGCCCGAGTGGTATCCCCAGGATTCGCGCGTGGTGATCCAGGCGCAGACGGAGACAAAGGACGAGGCGCTGCACCTGTCGGAGAAACTGTGGGTGGCGTGCAAAAGGACATAAGCGACTTGGTCCAGGCTTTCGGCGGCATGTAGTCAAGTAAGTCGGGTTTTTCTCGTTGTGACGGTCTCCTTAACGCTTTCCCTGGCGCTCCGCGCCTCCTGAACAAGATCGCTTTGACTGCATCCCGACAAGCTCGCCTCAAATGCTGGATCTACCGATATGCTTCCCGGCGATGCCTGATTCGAAATATCCTCACTGTCTTTTCAGTGTCATCAATCTCATAGATGACGCGATAATCTCCAATCCGAATCCGCCAATCATTATCCGAACCTGTGATTTTGTGACATCCTGGGGGTCTGGGGGTCTTGGGATCTCGGCCAAAGCGTGGATGTGAGGAATAACGCGATGGGATGTTTCTGCAGAAAGCTTTTTCAAGTCACGTTCTGCTGTTCGTTCCAGGTAGACCTCATACATTTGGGGTGTATTCATTCAGAAACTCGTCGAGTTTTCTGAACTTGAGGGGTCTTTCTCTCATCTTCCTGAGCATTTCCAGATCGTCCAGATCTTCCAGTCGCTCCAGCATCTCTTGGTACTCATCAATGTCCAGGATGACTGCAGCAGGTTGGCCATTCCGAAGAATGATCTCTGGGGCTCGTCTTTCTGTTTTTGCGTCTCTAGCAATGCTCATTGTCAACTCGGTTTGGTCTTTTTGCCGGCATACATGGCATACACGCCAAGCAAACGCACCTTGTTTTTCGTTTGAGCAAGGGATGATCATCTCTCAAGCACATTATACCATGTTGCGACCAACCAAGACAAGTGCGCTTGCGATGAAAAGTAACAATGTGATATACTGGATGCACGGGGATCACGGCGAACGGTTTCCATTCGCTTGCGTCTTTAAAACCGATATCAGCTCCGCAGTAGATTAGGTTGGACTGCTTAATGCCAACCTACTGCGGAGCGAGAGCGACGCCTGCTCAAGTCCTATCTGGGAGCCTGATGCCCAAATAATGCCGCAATGCCTGCAAGGAGCCAATGACTGTAATCAAGTCAACGTGGATTGCGTTCTCCCTAACGAAACGATGAAGTCGCGCTTTGCCATCGGGTGTCCAGTCACGGTGAACTTTGCCGTGCATAGACCTAGAACATCTCACTGCATTAGGATGCTTCTCCAAAAAAGCACTCGTCAGCGTTTCTGGTAACAGATCCTCCAATTCCCATTCTAGGTTATCATACTTGGCGTTTTCGGTCTGGAAGCTTTTCTTGAGCGCACCCGTATCGACATTGCGGGGGAGAGGCATCACTGGCCGAAGACGAAAGACATCCCGGTACTCCACTATGCTGGTATCAGTTCTGTGCATACTATGGATGGCTCGGCGGCCAGCATCGTCATCGTCGAATAGGCCGATAAACCGGTACTTTGGGCGACCGTTTGGAAGCAGACAGTATCTTGCCATATTCTTGAAGCTTATCAACTCCCGGCACACTCCGTTCACCCCTCCTTGATCGTTCTCACCTGCCGCAACAATAGCTAGTTTGTCTCCCAATAGATCGATTCCGGTCTTTTCTCTCTCAAGCCGCGCCGCTAATCTGAACAGATCAACATCCGTTGTTCCCTCTACAAAGACAGTACGAGGGCGTATGTCAAACTGCTTAGTTTTGGCAAAATTGAAAACGTGGTCTGGTTTCTCGGCCATATTCGCCTCACTTGGCCAATGGTGGGCGAGCACTCAACGGTCGTAGGAAAGGCCCATTGTGTCCAAAAGAGACATAGCAGGAAAAGGTCAATCCTGGTCGGGGATCTGCGAAACCGTGCTCCTCAGGCCTGAATAGGACCCGCGCGTTCGCGAACTCTCGAACTAGCGCAAAGACACGGGGTCCGTATCCAGAACCGCTGGTGGCCTGAACGACCTGTGGAGTCTTGCCGTCGGCTGCCCGTAGCCAGCGCAATCGTTCTGGCACCTGAACGAATTGATTACTCGTTCGCCACAGATCTCGAAGGGAGCGAAAAGCTTTGTCTCCCTCATCTGCGCGGCCAGTCTGAAACAGCAGGATTGCATATTCCAGTTGTAGTTGAGATGACAACCAGTACTCTGATATACGCAGGGGCTCTAGAAGCTCGATTTGCTGCCTGTAGTCATATGGATAGCAATTGCACGTTAGGTCATAGCGCAGGTGGAGCACTTGTAGGTTGCCTTGTCCTGCCGGATGTGCCAGGGCTTTGAGCGCTTGTTTCTGTATCTGTATTGGCACTTGCTCTAGCAACCACTCCTGCTGTTGGGGACTGCCTCCGGCTAGAATGAGCCAAGTCTGGACAAGTACATCAATGGCATTTTGGGGTTGGTGCGCCGAGATCTCACTCGGTGCTTGTTTGAGTAGAATTTCCAGAGCATCGTCAGCAAGTCTGCTCAACTGTGGTCCTCTGCTGTTCGTGATGCTAACGTGGGGTGCTGAGTACAGAGCGCCAAGGGCCATCACACAGTTCTCCATTGCTTGTTTTGGAGTATCCCGAGCATTTCTAAGGAGGCTTCGTACATAGGTCTCAATTACAAATGAGTTGTTGGGGTTCTCACGATAGGCCCTGCGCGTCATTTCGTTTGCCAGCTGTATTAACTCAGCGATCCTCGCATCCGGTGCGCCTGCCTCCCTTTCCGCTTCTGCAAGGTCAAAATAGGCGCGTGCCAAGGAGTTTAGCAGATTTAGGTCCGGCTCCGAACTCATCGAATAGGCGATTTCGGTCAATGCATAGTTGATATCTTTAACTGCGCGTCTCAGTAACTCGATTTTGTCGGTGTTATCCACCGTATACATTGTTGAGTCCAGCATAGCAATGCGGCGGCGCGAGACTGCTGTATGGTGTCGGAAAACCCGGCTCGTATCTCGTAGCAACGGCGACATTTTGTCAAGTGCATCCAACACGTCGCGCCACAGCTCAGCGAAATTAATTTTCCCTAAGCTGGGATCTATCTTGAAAATTTCTGTGGCAAAGGTCTCTCCTATAGGTTTGTAGGCTAATTCTCCAAGTCTAGGATTTTCCGATATTTTGCGCAATATGAGAAAGCGAAGATGCTCCGGGTTAGTTGCCTCGACAAACCCAAGCGCCTCGCGTGTAGGATGGTCATAGAAAAGGGCATTGATCAGCAGACGGCCCAGTATGTCATGCACTAGAGCCCAGGCTCGTTCGCCCTGGGCAATGATCCGTGTCAACCCAAGTCTTGCGAGGTCTGAAATTTTATCGTCAATGAGTTGCCATACTGGCCACTGGCCACTCACTTTCGGCAAGAGCGCCTGAGGGAGGGGTTGACGTTCCGAACTCATTGCAGCTATCTGCAGGAGCGCATCCTGGATTATAGGGTCTTCTGCTTGCTCTTTGAATGACGCATATATCCACTGCTGGATTGACTCCGCGAAGTCGTACTGTCCTTGGATCCAGAAAGACAGGGTGACCCAAAACGATGCGATCCCAGCCACGTCTCGTACAGTGTGCTCCTCGTAGAATCTCTCCCACTGAGCCCGAGTCCGTGCTTGGCCATAGTAACGTAGGAATTTGTTCAGGTGTTGTCCCAACTTACGAGCCTCACTTAGCTGTAGTGTGTGGTTCAGGGCGGCGACTTCTCTAAATGTCGGGCTGGTTAGGAAGGTCAGTCCTAGATACGAGCCAGTGACAACCAACAGACAGACAGGTCTCCCAGATTTGGTGAGCTCATTACGGAATTGCAGCAGTTCAGCGTCGCGGTGTTGCCAATGTATAGTGTCAAACACGATTATCCATGGTGTCTCGTAGAGGTGAGTTGTTGGGTTCTTTTCATTTGTTGAGTGCGCATCTGGTTGCTCGCTTTGGTCTGGATTCTCATCTCTGACTCGCTCCGTGTACAATCTATGAACGCGAGTCAAGTAGTTAGTGATGGGTAGCGCGTCAGGAACAAAGGGATATGGTTTTGCAGCCAGCACTGGATAGCCTTCACGTGCGAATTCCCAGGCAAGAACACGCGCAAGTGTTGTGCCGCCTGCTCCTGGCTCTGATGAAATATAGGCGATACAGTTCTCGTCAGGTCCAACCATGTCAAGTCTCTGTAAGCGCCTGCGCAACTCTTGCCTGCAATCAGTATCCCGCACCCACGGCAATCCAGCTGCATACGGTCGCCAAGAGCACTCGGGGTTTTTAAAGAAGCCGACAAATTCATCCCGAGACAATTCTTCAGGCACAAGAGGTGTCAGATCACGCTCCTCAACGAGCGCATAGGAATCAAGGATCGGGCGCTCAAGCTCATCGGCGGTCGTAATGTCAATCTTGTGAAGCTGTCCAAGACCATCGCGCATACGAATGATGTTTCGATCTGCCGGATATGTTTCATAGTAACGAACAAGAATGTTCTCTATTAGCTGCTGTGGTGGTGTCTGAACAAGAGTTGCCCCCGCAACATCCGGTGTTGCGTTAAGCCACTGCTTTAGGTCAGATTCGGCAGAGGGCGAGTCCGATACGAACGCTAGATGGGCTCGATAGCCAGCTGACCAAAGGTCACTCAGATCCGTTGGCACAGGCTGTGTGCCTGCGGAGATAACCACAAGTTCCCGAGCACTGGATCGACGGAAATCTTCCAACATTGTCATACGCCGCAAGCGGTTTTCAAACACTGAAACACCTGTGGCGTTCCGCCGACCGTCCAACAGATAGACAGGAAGACAGCGAGGCGGCAATTCAATGCGCGAAGGATCACTGTCGATAACGTGGACAAACCCCCGCTTACGTGCCAATGAGTCGTCAACGTTCGAAGTGGCTTCGAGTGCAGCGATTAGGTTGCTGTCTTGGCCCTCAAGCATTATCAACCGCCAGGGGAGCCCAAGGAAAGCGACTACTGCGGTACGTTGGTCCGCATCCCTCGGTAGACTGTGTATCCAAAGCGCCACATCTCGGTTTTCAAGGTTGGCCAGGATACTGTTCGAGATGTTCATCGATCTGATTACTGGTTTCTCAGTCACTTCGGAGGTCCTTTCAAGTAGTGTGATCCAACTCTGATGCCTCTCGATACTATGTGTATTGAAATGCTCTGTCTATACTCCCGCCTGATTTGGTTTGTGTGTGCCTGACCATCTCTTTACTTTTGAACCCAGATCACGGCAGGGTTATCCGATAGCTCGCTTATCAGCCGCGCGCAATTTGGATAGCAGGCATAACTGGAAGAGATATCTTGACAGACGGGACAACCAATGGAGGGATGCTCAATACGATACCTGATGGCTGGTCCAGATCACTTGATGCTCATCGATATATACATTATGAGGCCAAAAGCAATCTTTGTCAAACTAACGCAGGCAGTCCAAAAAAGAACGGTGCCTCAAACAGATCAAGTCCGGACTGCCCAAAGTGGCAAAGGGAGTATGTCTGTGCTGGCTGAATCAAACGCCTTATGTTGTCTCGTTACGACGGTCTCCATCGTAATGCCTTCCCCCTGCGCTCCGCGCCTTCCAGATCCTTCGAGACAACCTCTTCTCTCGTGCCGACAGCTGCGCGCCATCGCCATCCGCACGAGGCACGAGCGGCCGATGGCTATCCTGCGCAGCGAGGAGGTGGCTTGCCAAAGTGATTCGCCCGGCATATAATGAGAATAGATTTATCATTCACCGAGGACTCGCTTTCGGTTTCCTTACCAGTCTAGTCGCTTGAAAGGAGCACCCATATGTATATCGGCGCGGATTATTACCCCGAGCACTGGCCCAAGGCGCGT
>JAFGJF010000695.1 GCA_016929205.1 Anaerolineae bacterium | reverse complement strand
AGCCGACGGTCAGTGTAGCCGCCACCACCACCGGCGCCATGGCATTGGGCAGCATGTGAGACCACATGATGCGCGCATCCTGAACCCCGACGCAGCGAGCTGCGAGCACGAAATCCTGCTCTTTAAGCGAGAGGAACAACGCCCGGACAATACGGGCCACGCTCATCCAGTTCAGAAAACCGATGGCCAGGATGATGGTCTTCAGGGATGGCCCCATGAACACCGACAGGGCGATGATCAAAAAGATGCCCGGTATGCTCAACATGACGTCGGTGAAACGCATGATGGCGCCATCCAGGTTCCCGCCAAAGTAGCCAGCCAGCGAACCGAGAATGGTGCCAAAAGTGATGCCCACCAACATAGCCAGCAGTCCCACCAATAGCGAGATGCGCCCCCCATAGATGGTGCGGGCCAGAATGTCGCGGCCCACTTCGTCCGTGCCAAACCAGTGCTGGGCGCTCGGTGGCGCATTGATCAGGGTCGGATCGGGCCGAAAAGCCATATCTTCGGTGATAAAGGTCATCGGCCCGATGATGATAATGCCCACGATCAGTGTCAGGACAATGGTAGAGATCACGCCCACCCGATGCCTCAGAAAGCGGCGGGCTGCCTGTTTCCACAAGCCTTCGCTACGTCGAAAGGTGACTTCTGAGGCTTCAGAAAGAGTGATTCCCTGGGTCGTTGATGTCATGAGTGTTGCCTCCAATACCATCCAGTCTTTTTTCGCTAGTTCCCCAGGCGGATGCGCGGATCGACGAGGGCATAAGAGATATCGGCCAATAGATTGCAGAGAACCACCAGCGTGGATACCAACAAAATGATGCCCATCAGCACAGGGTAATCGACCCACACAGCGTGTTCCCAGTACATCCGTCCCATGCCCGGCCAGGCAAATACCTGCTCGGTAATGAGCGCGCCGCTGAACAGGTGGGGAATATCCAACATAGCGAGAGTGATCATGGGGATCACAGCATTCTTGAACCCGTGACGCCACAAAATGACCCGCTCGGACAAGCCCTTGGAACGGGCTGTACGCATATAGTCTTGCTTGATCACTTCCAGCAGACTGGATCGGAGATAGCGTGTGTACCGGGCTACTGAAACAAGGGACAAGACTGTGGCTGGCAAAATCAGATGGCGTATCAGTTGTAGAAAGGAAGGTTCTTCACGAATAGGATACATGCCGGCAGCAGGCAAATAGGGCAGCCCCCATTCGCGGAACTTGACCGCAAAGATGATAATGAGCATCAGGCCAAACCAAAAACTCGGCATGGAGTAGCCAAAGAACGACACGGCTGTCACGGCATAATCTCCAGCCGAGTATTGGTGCGTGGCGCTATAGATGCCCAAAACCAGCGAGATGAGCAGGGTCATGACAAAGGAAGTGACCATCAGGATGGCCGTGTTGCCCAGGCGCTGAATGATCATATCCAAGACGTTTTGATGGGTTAGGAACGACTGTCCCCAATCGCCAGTGACCGCTTTCCCCAACCAGTAAAAGTACTGAATATATACCGGTTTGTCAAAACCATACGCCTTTTCCAACCGCTCGATGTCGGTGGCAGACAGGTTGGGATTGGATATATACACGGCCATCGGATCGCCGGATGCTTGCACAAGGAAAAAGGCGACCAGTGAGATGCCCAGTAGTACCGGTATCGAAATGATCAGCCTTCGGATGATAAAGCGAGCCATAACGTCCTCCTCAGTCGGAGATGGGAAAACCCGTGAGGGATACTGTGGCGCCCCGCAATTACCCGGCGAGGCGCCACAGTTCCAGGTTTCAGCTTGCGCGCGTCAGATTATTCGATGACGTACCAGTCACTGAAGTTCCATGTCCAACTACCGAACACCGTTGGGTTGAATCCGCCGATTCGCTCGTTAGCGGCATAGACGTCCAGCCGGTCGTAGACATACAGCGCGACCATGTCGTCATAGATCAGCTTCTGGGCCTCTTTGATGCAGGCCACGCGCTTTTCGCCATCCAGCTCGTTGACGGCACACTGGAGGGCCGCGTCGGCCTCCTCATCACAGTACCCCCAGGCGTTGCTGCCGGCCGGGTTGGTCTCGCAGTCTTTGACGGCCGCGCACAGGAAAAAGTCCGACCATTCCTGGGCCAGGTCGATGCTGGCTGGCTTGTTGGTAAAGCCCATCATGTCAAAGTTGCCTGTACCAAAGACGCCGCTGTCGGCGCAGCCGCCGAACAGGGTAGCCGCGGGGTGGTTCTCGATGATCATTTCGACGCCAATGTCTTTCAGGTTCTGTTGGAAAAAGACCTGCAAGTTCTCGCGAACCTGATTGCCAGAGGTTGTCGAGTGACCAAAACTCAGCTTCATGCTATCCTTGTCGCGGATGCCATCCCCATCGCTATCCACCCAGCCGGCTTCGTCGAGCATGGCCATGGCCGCTTCCGGATCGTAGGGAACGGGTGTCAATTCTTCGTTGAACCAGGGGTGGTTGTCCAGCTCGGTGACGGCCACTTCGCCGTACCCCTGCAGGATCGAGCTAACGGCCGTAAAGCGGTCCATGCCCATGGCGATGGCCTGGCGAACCTCGAGGTCGCTGAAGATCGGGTGGGGTTTGCTCAGATCGTTGCGGTCGCGAAGGTTAAAGTAGTAACGCTCGATCGAGATGCCAGGGACGACAAAGGGTTCCACACCATCCATTTTGAGCACTTCGGCGATCTGGAGTTCGCGCAGGTCATAGGCAACATCCACGTCGCCCGTGCGCAGCAGAGCGATCAGGGTGTTCATGTCGGGCACGAACTTGAAGATGATCTTTTCGATCTTGGGCGGGACCAGGGCATCCGGATTGGCGACGACGGTGATGTGATCGCCGGGGATCCATTCCTGGAAAACAAAGGCGCCATTGCCGATGGGGTTGCGGGCAAAATCACTGTTGCCCGGATCGGTCACGCCCTCCAGGGCGTGCTTGGGCAGCACCGGGAAAGTCAGGGCTGCCGCGACAAAAGGAACATAGGGCTTGTCAAAGGTGATGACGGCAGTCAGGTCGTCGGGTGTTTCGATCGACTTGATTTGATCCCAGCCGGCTGATGTCTGGGACAATGTGGCCGGATCAACCACAAACTCCCATGTGAACTTGAGATCAGCCGAGGTCACTGGCTCGCCGTCGTGCCACTTGACGCCGTCTTTGAATTTGACCGTGATGACCGTGCCGTCTTCGGAAATGCCCCCATTCTCGACGGTGGGCACTTCGACCAGAAGCTCGGGGATCAGCTCATCGTTGGCATCCAGGCCGATGGGCGCATAGTACATCGAGTCGAGGATGTCGTTGGTGTGGGCCTCGTAAAAGATGTTCCAGATCAGACCTTTGGGCTCTTGCCAGACGCCGACCACCACGGTGCCCTTGGCCACCTGGGGCTCGGGCGTTGCCGTGACGACTCGTTCGACCTCTTTCTCCACGACCTGGGACGTGCCTTCGACGATCACGGTCTCCTT
>JAFGJF010000694.1 GCA_016929205.1 Anaerolineae bacterium | reverse complement strand
TGCGCTTTTCCTTCAAGGCGGCGATCAGGGCTGCTTCATCCACCACCGCCCCACGAGCGATGCTGATCAATACGGCACCGGGCTTCATCGCCCATAACACCCGGCGATCGATCAGGTGATGCGTGCTCGCGGTCAAAGGAACGTGCAGGGAGAGGACATCGACCAGACCGGCTAACTCGACCATATCCTCAACCGGCGTCGCCCCCCATGCTGCGATCTGCTGTGGATCGAGATAGGGATCGTACACGTACACTGGCATGCGCAGCGCCGAACGGCACATCTCAGCCAGACGGCGGCCAATGCGCCCAAACCCAACCACGCCCAACGCCTTACCATCGAGCTCGCGTCCCATGACCTCGAACCGGTTGCGGATGCTAAAATTACCGATGCGAATGGCGGAATCGAGCTGCGCCAGGTGACGCGCCGTGGCCATGATCAGCATCAGAGCGTGCTCGGCCGTCGACTCGGTCGGCCCATATGGGGTATAAACAACCCGGATGCCGCGTTCTGTGGCGGCCTCCAGATCGACGTTATCCAGGCCCACACCGTGCCGGCCGATGACCCGCAGTCTGGGTGCACGATCCATTTCGACCGCTCCCAAAGACATCCCGGCACAGAGCAGAAAACCATCCAGCTCGGGCATCATATCCATCGTCTGATCGTACGAGGCAGTGTACGCCTCGATCACTTCTGCCCGTTCGGACAACCGGGCCAGGGCCACGGGATGGATGACACGATTGACCAATACCTTGTTTTTCATTGCATTCTCCCTTTGAACATATCCCCTTTGAGCATCCTTCTCGCAAGCACTACCTCAAAACAGACTTTTACCGTCCAACCCCAACCACTCTTGCCAGCCAGCTCCGGTGCAGGCCTAACGCGGCCTGGGGACAGATCTCGACGCAGCACAGACAGCCTACGCAGCGATCGAAATCAAAAACCGGCGGTCTGCCAGCCGTGATCGCCTCGCCCGGACACACCTCGACGCAGCGCCCGCAGCCTATGCACAGCGAAGCATCGAGTTCGGGACGCAGTTTGATCGTCTGCTGTAGCGGCGCGCTGATCCACGACGGCATATCCATATACCAACGTGTCCTGGGCAGTCGCAACCGCCCAAAATCCAACGCTGCCCGATCTCCAGCGACGTCGATCGCTCCCCGATCGGCCACACCCAGTCCACGTGCAGCAGCCTGGGTCAGGTGAACGACCTGTCCGGTGCGGTAGCCCATTGCCTGCGTGAGCACCGTATCGAGGGCAACCGGATCCGCCGACGCCGCCAGCGAACCATAATGGTGAACAATGCCACCGGTGCCGGGGCCATTCCCTTCCAGTCCGAACACACCATCCATGATCGTTAACCCGGGCCGCACCAGTTCGAGCACATCGACCAGGATCTTGGAAAAATCGGTCGCACCGGGGGCGCGAAAGTGCAACTCTCGTTTGCGTTTGCCGGGAATGGTGCCAAACAGATTCTTGACCGCACCGGTATACAAGGTCAGGACATGCGTCTTGAGCTTAGGCAGATCGATCACCAGATCCGCTTCGAACACCTGGCGGGCGATATAATAATCCGCGCCGCTGAGCGTCTTCCAGGCAACGCCGTCGAAAAAGATCAACTCGGCTTCAACCTGTCCGGCAACCTCGGCCGCGCCGCTTGTACAATAGACGTGAGCATTGTCCTCGATCCGGCCGCCGGGCGAATCGCCGATCCACACCCGCCCGCCCGCCTCTTGTACCAATTCGGCAACAGCCTGGATCAGCACGGGATGCGTGGTCACAGCCCGTTCCAGTGGAGCGTCGTTCAGCAAGTTTGGTTTGAGCAGCACCCGCATGCGCGGTTTGACGAAGCGTTCGATCCCACCCAGCGGCTGCAAGACAGCCCTGACAGCCTGGCGAACGACGTCCAGGTCATAGTCCGGGCACGATACGACAGACACGGTCGGGCTTGATGACTGATTCATAATATCCCCAGAAATGATTACAACACATCGGAAAGCGAAATATCGCGGTTCTGTGCCCGCACCTGTAGCCAGGCGGCATTGTTCACCGGCACCGCCATACGCTCATCCTCCTCCCGGCGGCGCAGCGACAGCGCATCGACTGGGCACGATGACACGCACACGCCGCAGCCCACACAGCGCCCATAATCGACGGTACACAGATCGTCCGGCACCGAGAGCGCCCCGAACTGGCAACGGTCGAGACAGCTTTCGCAGCCAATGCACAGATCCGCGTCGACCACGGCGGCAAAGTCGGAGTGAGCAACGGCAGTAGGCATACCAAACTCGGCCACGCCGCGCAGCACGCCGCAGCAGCAGGTGCAGCAGTTGCAGATATAGTGGTTGCCATCGCGATAGTTGCCGGTCGAATGCACCAGGCCGGCATCAGCCGCTTCCCGCAAGATCTGCAGCGCTTCTTCCTTGGTCAGGGGGCGCATCGTCGTGGCATGGTCAAACGCGCCCTCGACTGGGGCGAAACTGATACAGTTCTCGATCGGCGCATCACACCCTTTGCCGACCAACTTTTGTTGCACACGGCAGATGCAGTCACGCGCCCCCCAGGACTTGGCGTTTTCAATCATCTCGGTCGCCCGCTCGTAGGGAAAGATCTCTAGATCGACAGGAATGGCCTGCTCGACCGGGATCACACGATGGATGGAGGGTGTATCGCGCATGATCCCGGCTTTGCTCTCCACATAGTAGGCCTCAAACAGCTCGGCCATCTCCTTATCCAGGCGCGGCAACTGGTATTCGTACACGCCAAAGGCAAAAGGCATCAGGCCGTAGACCAGTTCACCCTCACCCCGTCCTGCCGTGATCAGGCCATTCTTGACCATCTGCTTGAGCGTGCGGCGCGCCGTTTTCTCATCAACACCGGCACGCGCGGCGATATCGGCTGCCGGCTCCTTGGTCAGCTTCATCACCGCCGCTAACGCCGCTTCTTCCGGCTCGAACATCTTGGCCAAGAGGCGTAGTTCGACTCCGCTTTCGGTGGCGGGAAAGCCGTTGGGAATGGCATCCAACCGCTGCGCTAGTTTACGATAAATCTCTTTACTCATATTTGTCTTCCTATCTATTCTTTGCGCTCTGCGGTGAGTTGTACCGCCGCAGCCTGGTGTGAGACTTGTTTTGAGATCCAGACTCTACACTTTGAGCAGCACCACGCTCGATCGAGGCGACATAGTGAGACCACCGGCTCGCCCGCCGCTGACGGCACACTTGCCCTGGCCCAGGCAGTCGCTTAACAGCATGCCATCTGCCAGCCATTCCCCGACAGGCACATCGAGCGGGTAAGGTGCGTCTCCATTGTTAAACACAACCACGATCGTTTCCTCGCCCAAATGCCTCACAAAAGCATAGACATTGTGTTCATCGTCGGCATGCACCGGCACAAACTTGCCGCGTCGCAGCGCCGGATAAGCGTGGCGGAGGGCGATAGCACGCTTGACCGCATCGCGCAGATCACCATCCCAGCTCGCCTTGTCCCACGACATGGTCGCCCGTCCCTCGTGCCCCGGGCTGGGTACGCTGAGCATACCCACTTCATCGCCATAATAGATGCACGGCGCGCCGGGCATCGTCATCTGAAAGAGCACCGCCATCTTGAGCCGCGCTTTGTCCTCACCCAGGATCGACAGGATGCGCGGCGTGTCGTGACTGCCCAGCAGGTTGAGCTGCACCTGGGTGACCTGCCAGTCGTACAACGCCAGCATCTCTTCGATGCGCCGGCCAAATTCCCCGGCCTTGATCGGCTCGAGATCATACCCGCCCGGGTGGACGCTCGTATCCAGCCTGTCGCCGCCAAAAAAGGACTGCGCGGTGCGGTTAAAGACGTAATTCATCACCGCGTCAAAGCGGTCACCGCGCAGCCAGTCCTGCGCCGGATGCCAGATCTCGCCGACGATGTAGGCCTCAGGGTTGATCGCCTTGACCCGCCGCCGGAATGCCTGCCAGAATGGCTCGTCATCGATATCCTCGGGCACGTCCAGCCGCCAACCGTCGATGCCAAATTCGATCCAGTGCTCGGCCACGTCCAGCAAAAACTCCCGCACCTCGGCGTTGTCGGTGTTGAACTCGGGCAGCGCCGGCAGATCCCACCAGCAGCGATAGTTGGGATCCCACTGGCATTCCTCGGTCACGGTCCCGTCATTATACGCGTTGAGCGGCTTGTTTCGATCCTTGATCACAAACCAGTCCACATAAGCTGACTTGAGCCCGTTTTCGAGAATGTCGCTAAACTGGAAAAAGCCCCGGCTGGCGTGGTTGAACACACCATCGAGCACGATGCGGATCCCACGTTTGTGGGCTTCATCGAGCAGCTCGCGCAGGGCAGCGTTCCCGCCGAGCATAGGGTCGACCTGGTAATAGTCGTGGGTGTGGTAGCGATGATTGGACGCCGATTGGAAGACCGGGCAAAAATAAATGGCATTGATCCCCAGGTCGGCGAGCACATCAAGATGCTCGACGACGCCCAACAGATCGCCGCCCTTGTAACCGTGCGGCGTTGGCAGTGAACCCCACGGCTGCACGCCGCCGGGCTTGGCGACGCGTTCGCTGCGGGCAAAAGAGTCGGGAAAGATCTGGTAAAAGACGGCATCCTTGACCCATTCGGGGGTGAGAATGGCAGTGCTGGATGGGGCGGTTTGTTGTTCGGTCATGGGCGTTCGCTTTCTCGTTGGATTTCGCCCCATTATACCCCACCTTGCGGCAAACACAAAGACGGGAATAGGATTAATTACCTCGCACGAATCGCCCCTCATAATCTACCTATTGAACTTGTGCTTCAAAATCTTTTCGAGTATACTCTTTGATATGGGCCTACGCTATCCACCTACGATTCCACCTAAATGGCTTCTCTACAGCCGGTATTTATAGAGAAACCAGATAGAACCCGTACAATTGAGCCAAAGCTGTTATCCGCAGATTCCACAGATTTCTTTTAATCTGCGCCATCTGCGTAATTTGTGGATAGACTCGTTTAATCATTGTCCAGCGTTTATCTGATTGCTCTATCAGGTGGAATGCTCGCGGGGCGACACTCGGAACGACGATGAAAAAGACACTACTGCACCGTCTCTTTGGCTGGGGAAAACTCCCCAAGCGATACGCGTCTATACTCTACGGTGAGGGCATCCTCCTGCTGGATGAAGGGATAGGCGGTTCAATCACCCTGAAAAAATTCCAAGCGCCCGGCCGGTACCATTCCTGGAAGAAAAGCTGGTTCACAGGATCCATCGTGCTGACTGGACAAACATTCGCGGCATTTGCCCTGGTCAAGCCGCTGATCTACGTTCCGCTGGATCGTGAACATGTCTCCAAGCTCTGTTGCATCATTGAAAAAGGCGACACGTTGCTCGTTCAATACGACGCCTCGACATTCAATGAGACATGGTCTGGTACAATAGCGTGCAGATTCAGGACATCAAAAGCGCAGATGTTCCTCGAACGACTGCAGGTATGATTGGAACACCGCTGTCTATGTCGTCACCAAGTGAGCGACGATAAAATTGCTTTCACAGCAGTAAAAAGGAGATGATCATGGCTTCAAAAGTGTACTCGATGGGGTCAGATGGCCGCAGCCACTCCTCGGCAACGGGACTGGTGCAGCAGATGGTGACCGTCTTTGAGGCGGCGGGCTTTAGCGAGATGATCACCCCCGGTGACAGCGTGGCGATCAAACTGCACTGTGGTGAGTGGAACAACACTGCTTATTTGAGACCCGTTTATGCCCGGACCCTGGCCGATCGGATCAAGGCATTGGGCGGGCGGCCATTCGTCTGCGATACGGTAACCCAGACCTATTCGATGGCTTCAACTCGGGCCACTGCGCTCGACCTGTTGATCACGGCCGAGCGCAATGGTTATACGTCGGCCACCTTGGGCTGCCCCTTCATTGTCGCCGATGGATTCAACGGCACGGACGATGTGCGCATCGATCTGCCCGAAGGATACATCCTCAAAGAGGCTTACATCGCCAAGGCCATCGCCCTGGCCAATGTGATGATCGTGCTGACCCATTTCAAGGGGCACCCGCTGGGGGTCATCGGCGGATCGATCAAAAACCTGGGCATCGGCGCGCAGTCCAAGCGCGGCAAGA
>JAFGJF010000693.1 GCA_016929205.1 Anaerolineae bacterium | reverse complement strand
TTGGGGTGCCGCGCGGTCGAGCCGTTCAGCGCACCGGCAGCCAACACCCGGATGGCAATGACACCCATATGCATTCCGGCGGCCCGGTCGATGATCTGTTCATAGTCCTGGAATGGAAATCGCTCCGGAGCGCGCACGCCGGCGCTGGGATTGATCAGATTAAAGCAGCACTGGATGGTATCGGCTTTTCCGGACGCAACGATCTGATGCACGGCCTCAGTTTCGCCCAGCCCGTTGATCCCCCAGTGACGGACTTTGCCCTGCTCCTCAAGTTTATGAAAGGCGCGGATAGCGGCTTGTACGTCGTCCACATTGACCCAGCGCCGTTCCGGCTGGCGATCGAGCGCGACGTAATTGTGCAACTGGATCAGGTCGACATAGTCACGTCTCAGGCGCTTCAGGCTGCCCTCGACAGACGCGATGACGGCGTTTTCGATATCATCCATCTCTTCGGCCAGCAGCCGCACCTTGGTCCCAACCAGGACATCAGCTTGTAACGCTTCCAAAACCAGACCCAGACTGGCCTCTGATACGCCATCGCCATAGATACGTGCAGTGTCAAAGTAATTGATCCCCAACTCGATGGCACGGGCGACCACGTGTACCATGTCTCTGCGAACTCCTTTGACCAGCAGTCCACCCACGGCTCCACAGCCAAACCCCAACGCCGATACGTTTAGGCCTGTTCGGCCCAGTTTACGGTATTTCACAGGTTTCCTCCCTTTGCGGATAGGTTCAATCGGGACGTGACAAGTCATTCGTTAAATCGTTCTGAACAGGCTTACCACACCCACAAGAACGCCGCACAACGACTTGCGTTGGCAGAACCACCGTCTTGGTCTCAAGATCCGGATCGTCAATACGCTGCAAAAGCCGTTGGATGGCCAGCACTCCTTGCTGGCGTATCTCTTGCCTAACCGTGGTCAGCGGCGGCTGCACGTAGGTTGCCGCCTGGATATCGTCAAACCCGACGACGGCCATGTCACCGGGGATGCTCACATTTCTCTCGCGGGCTGCGGCAAGCGCTCCCAATGCCATCTGGTCGTTGGCAAAAAACACGGCTTGCGGCTGGTTTGACAATGAGAGCAGGTGAGCCATTGCCCGGTACCCGCTGGACTCGTCAAAATCGCCGTGCACCACCAGTGTTTCATCCAACGGCAAATCCGCGCCTTGCAAAGCCTGGCAGTAGCCCTCGTAGCGGGCGTGGCTGTGTGCCAGATTTTGGGATCGGCCTACAAACGCGATCCGCTGGTAGTGGTGATCGGCGATGAGATGCGTCATCACCTCGTACGCGCCCTGCCGGTTATCGGGCAGGATGCTGTCCGCCACGATTCCATCTTTTTCCCGGCCTAACAGCACAAATGGAATGTGCTGCTGCTGCAATCCCCGAACGTATGCTTCGCTCACGCAGCTTGCGGACAAGATCATTCCATCTACTTTGGCCGACAAGAAACGCAGCAGATGCTCGTTCTCTTGGGGTGTGCGCACGCTATAGATCAGCAAATGATATTGGTATCGTCGTGCTTCGTCCTCGGTCCCCTGGATGATCTCGGAAAAGAAAGGACCGGAGACACGCGGAAAGATGAGGGCGATGGTTTCCGTGTTATTCAAAGCCAGGCCGCGTGCAGATGCACTGGGCTGATATCCCAGGGCTTCAACCGCTTGCAAGACTTTGGTCTTGGTCTCAGCCTTGACGAGCGGATGGTCGTTGAGGACGCGCGATACCGTGGCAATGGATACGCCGGCTTTTTGAGCCACGGTATAAATCGTGGGACGCATAGGCTCTCCTGCAAACAATGTAAGCGCTTACACGGCTATTCTACACGGTTCGCTCGAAAAGGTCAAATCGTGGCTGTCAGCGCATTGTCTGCTAACAGTCACACATACTTGACAAAATGTGCTAAAATGGATACTGTTAGAGGTATAGGATCGTATAGGTGTTGGGAAAAGTGTTTTCGAATCATCGAAGGTAGAAACAGCCCATCCCATTTCAAGGGCGACATTCTGAGGAGGCAAGATGGCAACCATTTTGGACAAAGCAAGCACGTTGATTTCCGCAAATTTACACAGTATGCTGGACAAGGCGCTCCAGGCCAACTCGTTGGCTGTATTGGATGAGTACATCCGCCAGGCGCAGGACAACCTGGACGATCTCGAGGATGCCGCGGCGACGGTCGGCGGGCAGGTCAAGACGTTGAAGCGCAAGACGGACGAGTTTGAGAAAAAGGCCCGGGACATAGACCGGCAGATTGACACGTTGTTGGAGCGAAGCAAAGAGGATCTGGCCATTGCCGCTCAACGCAAACTGAACAACGTCCAGGACATGGCCAAAGAGTATCGTGAACAGCACGAACGCCAACAAGTAGAATACCAGCAACTTCGTGATGCCCGGCTCAAGCTGGAAGCCAAGCTGACCGAGATCCGCCAGGAGCGCGAGCAGTTGCAGGCCTTGTTGGAATTGGCCAAGGCCAAAGAGGTGACGACCAAGACGCTGCGTTCGCTCGACGATCTGGCCGGGGTGGGTGACGCTGATATCGCCCGCATTGCCGATGGCATCCGAGGGCGGCTGGACAAGGCATCCGCACAAGCCGAGATCCGTGCGACGCGCCTCGACGACCAGATGGATCAGTTGCTCGAAGTGGACGAAATACAGATGCAGCTCGAAGCACGCAAGCGCCGGTTGGGCATCGGCCGCGCTTCCGACGTACCACCAGAAGAGGAGGAAGCGTCGGGCGAGCTCGAGTTGTAATCCAGTTTGTGCATTGTTGGAGATCAGGCATGTCTTGACGTGCCTGGTGCCGGTAGGGCGCGCGTGGGCCCAAGGGAGTAGGTGGAATGAATAGAACGCGAGTTATCTTTTTTGTCATCATTGGCATTTCCGTGCTGATCGTGATTGCGGGACTGCTGGTGACTCAGGTTCCCAAGCTGATCGAGCAAAATCCGGCCGAGGAAACACCCGAATTGTCTGATGTGCCGATCCAGGTGCGGATCGTGTGTGCTTTGCCGGTAGAGCCTTGGGTCAGCGATGCTGCCAGGCAGTTCAACGCCGAGGAGCATCGCCTCGAAGGCCACAAGATACAAGTCGAGATTGTGCCGATGGATGGCCTGACGGCAATGGGGTATTATGACCGTGAGGAGATGGATCCGTATCCCACGGCCTGGATCCCGGACAGCCGTTACCTGGTCGACCTGGTGAATGCGACGTACAAAACCAAGCGCGACCGTGACGTATTCCTGACCGATGGTGAATACCGTGCCCGGCCTATTGCCACCTCGCTCTTTTCTTGGGGCATTTACGAGAGCCGGGTAAACGTGTTGCGCAAACAATATGGCGACATCAACTGGACGAGCATCCACGATGCGGCGATGACCAAAGGCGGTTGGCGCGAGATCGGCGGGGACGATTGCGCCGAATGCGCACAGTGGGGCTATTTCAAACTGGTGGTGCCCAATCCGCGCAAGAATGCAGCCGGGTTGGTGGCGATGGTTGCCGCGGCAGGCGAGTACTATGACAAAACCTCTATCACGGTAGAAGACGTGACCAATCCCGAATTTCAGCAGTGGCTGGGTGAGTTGATGGGGGCGGTGACCGACTATTCAAGTGCCTATTCGATCGAGGATCTGGCTTTGTTTGGCTACTCGATGGGCGATGGTGGGCAGCTTTTGGAAAGCGATCTGCTGGTCAATATGGAAGGGATCAAGACCCGTTGGGCCGATCCGCTGGTCATCGAGTATCCGCAGTATTTGACCTGGTTCGATTTCCCGTTCACGGTGTGGATGGGCCCCGAATCGACGGCCCAGGAAAAGAACGCCGCACTCGAGTTCGAAAAGTACTTGCTCTCGCCACCGCAGCAGCAGGAGGCGCTGAAACGCGGCTTGCGCCCGGCCAACCTGGAGGTTGCGCTCGATACGCCGGACAGCTTGTTCGTCCAGTGGCAGGGGCAGGGTGCGATGACCCAGCTTCCCCGCTTTACGCGGATGCGTTCTCCAGACCGGGATGTGTTGCTTGCCCTTTTGCGGTGGTTCGATTTGAACGTGGCGCAGTAAAGGGTCGTCGTGCGGCCTACAAGCCGAGAAAAGGAGAGACGCTATGAGTGCAAGCAGCGGTGAGATGAAACCGGGATATATCGTGATTGCCATTGTCGTGGCCGTGATCGCGATTTCAGTTTTCTGTTGTCTGAGTTTTAGGACGCTGGTACAGTTGTTTCCAGATGTCGAGAAAGAGGCGACGGCCGAGATGACCGAGCCGTCCACGATCGTTGTCGCCTATTCACCCGAAAAGGAAGAGACGTTTACGGAATTGGTGAATGCGTTTAACAGCCAGGTTGCGTCACCGTCCGACGATGTGCTCGCGATCGAAGCGGTGCGCTACGAGCCAGACTTGATGGTCGAGGCTGCGCTGGAAGGCAAGCTGCATGTCATCTCGCCCGATTCGTCGGTATGGTTGGACACGCTCGATCGTGAGTGGCAGGCGCAAACGGGGCGTGAATCGCCGTTGGTGGGGCAGACGGAACGGTATGCTGTGTCGCCCATTGTCATCGCGATGTGGGAGGATATCGCCCAGAGTATGGGCTATCCCGACAAGGCACTTGGCTGGGCCGATCTGTTGGACCGCGCCCGGTCGGATCCCGAGTTCAAGTGGAGTCATGCTTCGACCAACTCGGCGTCCGGCTTGCTGGCTACGCTGGCCCAATTCTATGCCGGGGCGGGAAAAACACGCGGCCTGACCGAGGCCGATGCCCAGCAGCAGGCTACACTCGATTACGTCGCTGCCGTCGAAAAAACGGTGCGCTATTACGGTGAAGGCGAATGGTCGGTGTTGCAGCGAGTGTTGGAGCAGGGGCGCAGCTATCTCGATGCCTTTGTGTGCCAGGAACAGTTGGTCGTTTACTATAACACCCACACCAGCGGCGACAAGCTCGTAGCGATCTACCCGGTCGAAGGCACGCTGTGGGAAGATCATCCGTTGGCCTTGCTCGAGGTAGATGGGTTGACGTCCAAACAACGCAATACGTTCAGCCGGTTTGCCGAGTTTGTCAAAGCGCGCGAGCGGCAGATGGATATCCTGGCGCGTGGTTATCGTCCCACCGATCTGGACATTTCCCTCACTGTGCCCGAGTCGCCGCTCACCTCGGAAAATGGCGTCGATCCTACCCAGCCCAAGACGGCGCTGCAAATGCCCGCGCCGAGCGTGGTGCAGGTCGTGCGTGACGTATGGTGGTATACCAAGCGCCATACCAACGTTTACCTGGTTGTAGACGTGTCGGGCAGTATGGAGGAGGGTAACAAGCTGGTTAATGCCAAGCAGGCGTTGAGTATCTTTATGGAGCAGATCCAGGGTGATGTGGAACGTGTGGGGCTGGTCACGTTTTCGACCGATGTAGAGGAGGTCGTTCCGCTGGACGAATTACAGCGAAACCGGACCGATTTGAACCAAACGATCGATCGCCTGGAGGCGGGAGGCGACACGGCCTTGCTCGATGCGGTGGCTCTGGCTTACTCGCGGCTGCAAGCGCTTGGCGATTCCGAACGGATCAACGCTATTGTCGTCATGACCGACGGGCGCGAAAATAACTCGCGGGCGACGATGGGCATGCTGGTCAAGCGGATCATGGACGAGAACGAGAGCGGCGTGCCGGTGATCGTTTTCTGCATCGGTTACGGTTCGGACGCCGACGTCAAGGTGCTGACCTCTCTGGCCGAGTCGAGTGGTGGGCAGTACTATGCCGGCGATCTGGACACGATTCGCAGATTGTATAAAATACTATCATCTTATTTTTAACCAGTTATTTCTAGCCTGATGACGAACGGATGACGTTTGACGCATTACGCCTCACGCATCACGTTTTACTGTTGTGGAAATCACTATGACCCGAAAAAGCTTGAGCGACGAATTGCGTGACCGAGCATCCAAGGCTCTGATCTCGTTTGCCGTGTTCCGTTGGGAAAGTGCAGTGACGTTGGCCTTGATCCTGTTTCTCACTGTCTTTTTTCCCAGACCGTTTCCATTTTGGCAGTGGTGGTTCTGGTTGATCCTGGGCCTTGTCGCCGAGGGGTTGCTCATCGTGACCAGCATCTATGATCCTGCAGTGCGCGAGCGTGTGGTGGGTGAGATGTTTGCGCAAAAATTCAATCCCCGAGAGGTGCGGTCACCAATCCATCGCGCCAAGATCGTCAAGGCGCTCGAATATCGCACACAAATGGAAATGCTGGTTCAGCGCACTCGAGACGGCGCGCTGCAGGCGCACCTCAAAGCGACCGTTAATGACGTCGGCGATTGGCTGGGTGGCATGTTCGGCCTGGCGCGCAAGCTGGATCAGTACGATAACAATAGCGTGCTCAAGAATGATCTCAAGTCGGTACCAGGCGAAATCGCTGCCCTGGAAGAGCGGCTCAAGACGGAAACAGACGCGCAGGTGCGGGCGCAGCTCAAGCAGAGCACGGCGAACAAGCGCACCCACTTGCGGCAGTTGGAAAAGCTGGACAATACGATGGAACGCGCTGCACTGCAGCTTGACGACACCTTGAGTGCGATGGGCACGATATATGCGCAGATGCAGTTGATCGGGGCCAAGGACATCGATAGCGGGCGCGCGCAGCGTCTGCGCGAGGACATTGTAGACGAGGTAAATTCGCTGCACGATATTGTCGAGGCTATGGATCAAGTCTACACGGAGGAAGGAGCGTAGGATATGAAAAAGCGCTGGATGTTGTTCGTACTTTTGATCGGTTTGCCGGGATTGATTGTGAGCGGCTGTGGCTCTGAGGCCACCAAGGTGCAAGAGCCGACCAAAGGCGATGTATACGTCTATGTCGGCACGCCACTGTCCGGCTTCCAGGCCAACAGCGGGCAAACTGTCTTGGGCGGCGTCAACTTGATGGCCGACCAGTTGAATAAAAGCGGCGGTCTGTTGGGCTATCGCGTCGTCGTCGTGCCTATGGACGACGAATCCGATTCCGATGCGGCTTTGGCGATGGCCGAGCAGATCCGCGCGGATGTACAGGCCGGGAAACAGGTGCTGGGCGTGATTGGGCACCTGAACAGTGGGCAAACGCTGGCGGCGATGGAGGTCTATAAAGAGTTATCCCTCGTTGTCATCACCCCTACTGCCAGCGAGGTGAGTATCTCGCAAAAAGGCTATACCAACTTTTTCCGGGTAAATGCCAACGACCTGGTGCAAGGCGAGGTGGATGCCCGCTTTCTGGTCGAAAACCAGGGAGCCAAACGGGTGGCGGTGGTTCACAATGACACCGAGTATGGCATCGGCCTGGCTCAATCGATCTCACAGTCGCTGCAAGCGTTGGGAGCAGAGGTGGTCGTGACCATCCAGGTTGCCGAAGGGCAGGATGATTACAGCCGGGAACTGCCGCAGATCCAGCAGGCGAATCCCGACGCGATTTTTTACGCC
>JAFGJF010000692.1 GCA_016929205.1 Anaerolineae bacterium | reverse complement strand
TGAGCAGCACGCCCCAACTCACCGCCGGGGGCTGCAAGCCCAGTCCCAGGAAACTCAACGAGGTCTCGCCCAGGATCATACCCGGGATCGATCCGGTGATCGAGACGATGATGTGGCTGGCAAAAGAGGGCAGCAGGTGGGTGGTAATGATCCGCCATTCCCCGGAGCCGGCCAACCTGGCGGCCATGACAAAGTCTTCCTCGCGCAAAGAGAGCAGCTTGCCGCGCACCACGCGCGCCAGCGCCGTCCAACTGACCATGGAGAGCAGGATCGTGATCCCGAAATAGATGCGCATGATCGGCCAGTCGCGCGGCAGCGCCGCCGAGAGCGACATCCACAAAGGAATGGTCGGGATCGAGCGCAGCAGCTCGATCACCCGCTGGATGATCTCGTCCACCACCCCACCAAAGAACCCCGAAGCGCCGCCAATCAGTAGGCCAAAGACAAAGCTCAAAAACACACCCAGCAGGCCGATCGAGAGCGAGATCCGCGAGCCGTACAGGATCCGGCTCAAGAGGTCCCGGCCCAGTTTGTCCGTGCCGAACAAGAATATCCCACCTTCTGGAGCATCGATGCCAAAGAGATGGCGATCGCCTTCGAATGCCCCCCACATCTTGTATGCCTGCCCGCGGACGAACAAGCGAATCGGGTAAACTTGGGTCTCGTCCTCCTTGAACGTGTAGCGCAGCGTCACCGGATGGCGCTCCCGGATCTGCCCGTAGACAAAGGGCGCCCGCAATTTGCCGCTCGAATCGACGATCCGGATCCGCTGCGGCGGCGCGTATTCGTAATCGTCATGACGAAAGCCCACTTCATAAGGGCTGAAAAACTCGCAAAAGATGGCCAATACATAGAGGATGATCAGGATGGTGATGCCGACGATGGCCATTTTGTGCTTGCGAAAACGCCACCAGATCAACTGCGTCTGGGAAGCGGTAAAAATCTGATCTTCGGCGGCGGCTCTTTTCCGTCGGTGCCTGAGAACAATATCTGTCATCCGCCTGCTCCTCCGAAACGAATGCGCGGATCGACCCAGGCCAGCAGAATATCCGAGATCAAGGTGCCGAGGACGGTCAGCGCGCTCAGGATGAGCAGGATGCTGCCGGCAACGTACATATCCTGGCTGAGCAGGGCGTGGAGCAGCACCGGGCCGACAGTTTGCAGATTGAGCACAATCGCCACCAGCGCGCTCCCGGAAAAGAGCTCCGGCAGGGTCCAACCGATGGTACTGATCAGCGGGTTGATCGCGATGCGCACCGGGTACTTGGTCAAGAGACGCACCTCATTTAGTCCTTTAGCACGCGCGGTGGTGACGTAGGGCTTGCGCATCTCGTCGAGCAGGTTGCCGCGCATAATGCGGACCAGCCACGACATTCCTCCGATGCCAATGATCAGCGCCGGCACCGGCAAATGCTTGATCAGGTCCACGATCTTGGCCCAATTCCACGGGGCGTCAACATAAGCAGATGAAAAGAGGCCGGAGGCGCTAAAGTTGAATTTGGAAAAGGCGATCCACATCACCACCAGCGCCAGCAGAAACGAGGGCGTGGCCAGTCCGATAAAGCCGAAAAAGGTAAAGACATAGTCCAGGATCGAATACTGGCGCACCGCGGAAAAAATGCCGATGGGAATGGCAATCACCCAGGAGAACACCAGCGCGACCAGAGTGATGGTCAAGGTCAACGGTACGCGCTCGGCGAGCAGCTCGCTCACCGGGCGGTTGTGTTGGAAGGAACGCCCCAGGTCGCCGCGCAGCACGTTCCAGATCCAGCGCAAGTAACGGGCATAGATCGGCCTGTCCAGACCATAGAGCGCGCGAAGCTGGGCAATTTCGTCCTCGGTGAGGCGCTGCCCGGTGGTGTTTTCGATCGAGGCGATATACTGCACCAAATAGTCGCCGGGCGGCAGCTCGATGATCATATACGAGATCAGTGAAATGACAAACAACAAAGGAATCGCCAGTAGCACACGGCGGGCGATGTACTGGAGCATAAAACCCCTCCCAGCTTATCGCAAGGGCGCACTGCACCCGATAGAGATCTGCGCAGTGCAACCCTTGTTCGTACCGACAGACAGTTCACGACAAGAGGTACAGGTTACAGGACACCTCCCTGTAACCTGTACATGACGATTACGCTTTAAAGTAGAACTGCTCCTGGGTAAAGGAGGCGACGATGGCCCAACCCTTGTCGGGCACGTTGCCAAGCTTGGTCGAACCGATCAGCGGGTAGACGGCATTGTCGATCGGCATGATCATCGGCACATTGTCTTTGATGATCTGCCACATCTCTTCGTGCAGTGCGTTCACCTCGCTCTCCGACAACAAGAAGGTGTCAGCCGCATCGGCGATCTCCCACAGCCGGTTGGCCCACGGCTCCGGCTCCTCGCCCTCTTTGCCCTGCGTATCGTGCCACAGCTGCCACAGCCGCGAGCGGTCCTGGACAAAGTCGCTGGTTCGCGGCGCGTTGCGCCAGAAACTGGTGTGCGCCCAACCCAAGAACACAAAGGTGTCGTTATTGGTGTGGCGTGTGCCGTAGAGCGTGGCCTCGATGTTCTTGAAATCAGTCTTGATCCCGACGTCCTGAAAGTACTCGACCAGCAGCTCGCACAAGGCATCCAGCTCGGGGGTGTAGCCCTGCGGCACCTCGAGCGGGAAGACAAAGGTCTTGCCATCGGGGCCCAGCCGGTAGCCATCCCCATCCTTTTGGTCCATGCCCATCTCGTCGAGCAGTTTGGCCGCCCCTTCGGGGTCGTACGAACAGCCGGTGATCTCGGTCGGCGGCGTGCCAAAACCCTGATAGATCGCATCGACGACCTTTTGGTGGTCGATGGCCATGTTCATGGCCTTGCGGAAACGGACGTCGCGCACCACTTTTTGCCAGTTCTCATCGGGGTTGGTAAAGTTGAAACGGAACTGCAGTGGAGCAACGTGCATCGCGGTGATATTGACCTGAAAGCCGCCCTTGGCCTCGTTCTCCTTGTAGAGCGGATAATTGACCATCGAGGCGTATTCGCGTGCCCAGTCTACCTCGCCAGCCAGGATCTTCATGGTCACCGCTTCCGAGTTGGAGACGATCTCGCAGCGATCTTTATCGATGTAGGGGAGCTGTTGGCCTGACGTATCGACCTTGTAATAGTAGGGGTTGCGCGACCAGGTGATCACGCCCGTGCCCACGTTCTCCAGCACCCAGGCGGAAACGCGTGGCACGAGAGGGTCTTTGGAAAGCACGTTGGTCCAGTTCAGCCGGCCCTCGTCGCGCTGGTTGAAATAGTTGTACCATTCCGACTCGGGCAACTGGGCCTCTGCCAGCAGCTTGGCGTACTCGGCGGCATCGGCGTACTTTTTGTGAAACTGTTTCAAATAGTGAGCGGGGCGCATAAAGCTGGCTGTGTCGGCGCTATAACCCGACCAGTTGCTGATCAGATGCAGCCCAGGCTTGGTAAAGACCGTCTTGAACGTATAGTCGTCGACGATCTCGAGCACCATCAGGTCGCCATCGGCCTTGTTTTCAGACTTGAAAGCGCGGCTGGTCGTCGGGCTGATTTCGGGGTCAAAGGCGACGTCCTCAAAATAAAACTTGACGTCCTCCGTGGTGCACGGCTCGCCATCCGACCACCTGATCCCCTTGCGCATATACCAGGTGATGCTCTTTTGCCCGTCGGTGACCTCAAAGCCTCTGAAAAAGCTGGGCTTGACTTCGTCGGAGCTGGCGGCAGTGAGCTTGCCGGGGGCGATGAGCATCTGCTCGGCGTTGGCGTCGTACAGTTCGGCGCAAACGTCGGTGCGCGCGGTGCAAAAACGCATCGTGCCGCCAAACATACCGGGCTGCCAGTCGACCATATCGGCCGGGATCAAGGTGCCGGCGTCAATGATCATCGTCTCTTGCGGCAGGCGCTCGTCCAAAGCGGGGAGCTTGCCGGCGCTGACCAACTCGGTCAACATCGGGGATTCTGGATCTGCGGGCTTGGCAACAGGCTCCGGGGTTGCGGTGGCTTGCACTTGAGGCTCTGCGGGTTTCGGTGTCGCTTCCGGTGGTGCTTCGGTCTTGGCACAAGCAACGACGGCGGCGCCGGCGGCGGCCAAGGCGGAAAGACGTAAAAATTCTCTTCGACCAAGCTTACTCATGTTTTTCCTCCTTGAGAAACAGATAAACCAGACAAATTGAATTACGTAACACCAGGATAATTTATGGACAATCTCCTTTCATTCGGAAAAAACACCGAGCATTAGTTAATGGGAGAACGCGATGGATGCGCAAATAACGCGACAACGCGCATTCTACACCAAAACGACCAAAAGCACAATTGAAAGGATGACACCCGCGTCGGCGATGCTCACACGACAAGGATTTACTATGAACATCCCGGGTACCTTGTTTACGCTCTATGAGTGAAGGCTAGATCGATTGCAGATCCTCGATCGTTCGCTCGTTGCGGACGTTGCCGGTGTTCAGCGTGGATTTGGGTTCGAACAAGAGAACGTGAGCCTCTTGCTCGGCAACGGGCTTGTGCTCGACGCCGCGCGGGACGATCAGGAACTCACCTTCCTCCAGCACAATGTCTCTTTCCTCAAGCTTGATGACCAATCTGCCTTTTAGAACCAGAAACAGCTCGTCTTCAGCCTCGTGATGGTGCCAGACAAACTCGCCCCGGAGTTTGGCCAGCTTGACCTGCTGGCCATTGAGTTCGCCAACGATCCGGGGAGACCAGGTTTCGTCAAACAACGCGAGTTTCTCGCCCAGATTGACTTTGTCCATCCACACCTCCGTTCCACGATCTTGCCGGGTGTTGATTATCATTCCGGCCCGGCAAAAAATTCGTAGCGGCGAGACCAGGTCTGGATCTCACCCGGCTGCAGGTCAACAGCGACGAACACTTCGGCGCTGATCACGTGCGTCGTTCCCCACACCGCCACCCGCGACGGCGCAAAATCATCGTATTCGCGCAGCCCTACCCCGCTGGGCACATGGACGAGTTCCCACTGGGGTTCGTCCGTCTTGCCAAAGCCCTGCGGGCGGCAGTAGAATGGATGCTGCGGCGTGACGCGGCAGCGGATGTCGCCGCCCTCGATGACCAAGGCCTCGTCCAAACGCTGACGCCACATTGCGGGCATGTCTCCGAGTTCGATCTGGTACGGCACGCGCAAACGATAGTCCGGACCCATAAGATGCCCGTCGATGCCGCAAAAGTTGTGGGCGTATTCGCGCGTGGCGACTGGCTGCTGGCCCGTATTTTCCAGTTGGTAAGCGATTTCGAGCTGATTGCCCCGGACGGCGAACGTCTTTGCTAACCGCGCCGCATACCCACGACAATCGACGGACTCGACAACAATGCTGGCCTTGTCGTCTTGACCCTCGACCTGAACCGGGAACAATTGTGCGATTTCATAGGGATGCATAAAGCTATAGTCTTGATCATCGGACCTCACCAGGAGGCCGATACCCAGCTTGGGAAAGCAGTCGCCGGGCTTGGCGTCGGCGTACCCGATCGCCATCTCGATCCCAAATTCGTTGCACAGCCCTATACCGCCCGTTCCCTGTCCGGGCTCGAGCGATTCGGGCACGCAGAACGTATGCCGTCCATCCAGCGTGACCTGGGAGATGAACCCCGTCCAGTCAAAGCGCGTGCCACGGTAGATGCTGCCCGGCGCGGCGAGTTCGACAGCCAGCCGTTCACTGGACAGACGAACAGCTGGCTGTTCGGATTGAAGATTGATAGTGGACATATTTTCCTCCTCGGGTCGCGCTCTATTCCAAAACGCGCTTCAACGTGCCATAGGAAATGATGTCGCTGATGCTTTCGACGAATGTGATATTCTCCGGAACGCCGCTGGCCAGCGCATCCCGGAGTAGAATGGGCTTGAGATCCACGTCTTGCGCACCGCGATAGGTGGACAGGACACAGTACTCGGCACAAAAGCCGGTCATAATCACCGTATCGACGCCACGCTGGCGCAGTTTGTCCGCCAGCGACGTTTTGTTGAACGCGTTGCCATACCGCTTGTGGATGTGCACATCAGAGGGCAAGATATTTAGCGCATCCGGCAGATCAAAGCCCTCCACACCCGGAACGCGCTTTCCTTCCTTGTCCATATCCTGGACGCACATCACCGGCAGGTCCTTTTCCCGGAACAGGGCAATGGCGGCATTGATATGTTCGATGGCCTGGTTGAGCGAGTCTGTCGTCACCGGGTCAAGATCAAAGAACGCTTTTTGGACATCAATGACCAGCAAAGCCGGTTTCATAGCAACCTCCCTGAAAATGAAATGTTACAATGGACCCGACCCATATGGGCACTGCCGGAACAAAACAATGTCTGCCATCTCGAGACAGCAGACATTGCTCAATTCCTATTTGTCAGCAGAACGCTGCGTCCTATCCCCGTGACCAGGACCACACACCGCGGTCGTTCAGATTCCAGTAAACCTCGGTGAGCAGACGCAAATGCCCCTGTTCTTCCTTGGCCAGTTGCTTGAACATCTTTTTTCCATCCGGATCGTCGGTCTGTTCAGCCAGGGCGTCATACTTTTTCCAGGCTCCTTTTTCGGCATCCTGGGCGAGGGTGAGGACATCCATCATGCTCACTTTTTTGGCCTTGAGAACGTTCATCGCTTCCGGCGAAACGCTGATCTCACTCTGCGCCTGGATGGGAAGCGGATAACCTTCGTAAACAATAAATTTCTTCTTTTTCTGCAGCGAGGCAACCAGTTGGGCCAGCTTGTCATAGTGGTGCTGCTCAAATTCGGCCAGGTCGCTGAACAATTTCTGGATCACGATGTGTGACGTCTTTTCAGCGGCATCACTGTATAAAGCAGCAGCCTGTTTTTCTGCCTCCATTGCAATCTGGATGGCATCTACAAGTGTTAGACTTTGATCGCTCATTTTTTCCTTCCTGTTCTATGCGACGAGTAGCGGCTCAAATCGATCGCACGCCACCGTCCGTGCGATGACCACTATTATATCATCAGGATCATCTTTTGTCCATAATCAATCTGACAAGGGGCGCATTTGCCGGTGAGGGCGCTATATCTGTCACCAGTGGTTTGTCGACCAGATGCCAGTTCTGTGGCCAAAATCACGGCAAAAGCGCACCTTTTTCAACCGCACTATAGTCCTCGCGAATCCGGTTGCCCCAAAGAACAAATGCACCCTCTGACAAGTACCGCGATCTCGTCAGTCTGTCTTTAACCTGCTCAGCGGTGCCAGCAAGATGATGGCACCCACCAAACTGGTTACGGCGTTGCTGACAACCTCGGCAAGCGTGCGATTGGGTTTCGACAACAGGGCAACCACGGTGGTCCCGGCCCAGCCCGCGATCGGCCAGGCGATGATATTGCCCGGAATCCACCATCCGGCTTGCTTCCACTTTCTCAGACCTACAAACTGCAGCAGCCCAACGGCAGCGCCGGCAGCAACCCACCCTTCCAGCTCAAAACGCACTCCCTCCCTCGCCGCACTGGCGGCAATGCATCCCTGGAGCAAGAAAAATATCCATCCTACCGTGCTGGACAGGACGAACCACATGCCGACATCCCGGTAACCCCGGAGCGCAAACCACTGGGCGAGACCTATGGCGGCGCCAAAAACGGCCCAGTTGCCAATGCCGTCCTCCAGGGGGCCTACCATGCGGTTGATCAGGCCAGCCAGTGCGCCGCCCACCAAACCGGCAGCGCACCATTCGACCCACGGCAACGAGGTCACTCTTGCCCTGCGAGGTAACACATCCTTGAGAAATTCTGGCACAAGATAGGCGATAGCGGCAGAGATGATGGTTTGGAGGATGTCACTGGTTTTCACACGTTTCTCCTTGAGATATGGTCACTGTCTGTGCCCCCCAGTTCTTTCCAAACAAAAATACGATACGCAGGCAAGAAAGCGCACTAACGCTTTACAGAGGTCCGCTTGAGAACCAAACGACCTGACATCATTGTACCACAAGATATCACGATTGTGAAACCGGAATCCAAGCAAAAGCACTTATCCCGGGCAGTCATTCCAAATCAGGCAGTTCCTCAAACTCGCCCACCTCGACCAGGACCATATTCGAGTAGGCCGTCAGGTCCGAACTGTACAGCACCGCCTTGCCATCCGGCGTGAAAAGGGGATGGCAGTGGGCGTGCTGGTTGTCGAACCTGCTGAAATTGCTACAAACCAAAGCCTACCAGATTGTATATACGCCCGATGACATGATTTTCCTATCCCGGGTGATGAGTGGTACATCCAGGTATTGTGCGGTGGCGGCGATGATGCGATCAGGTAAATCTGGTACCTGTTCGCGCGGCACTTGCTGCACAGCCCAAGCTATGGTCTCAGAGAAGGAAACTATTTCTAACAACGTTGGCGGTTCGGACAGACTCTCGGCCAAAAGAGGTATCGTAGCAGAAGGAATGCGGTCCTTTTCCACAAGGTAAATGATCTCGACGATGCTAATACTGGAAACACCCACTCTGGTCCCTTCTAAACGGCACTTTTCAAACCATTCCAAAGCCGGGGCAGAGAGCCGTGGGGAATCCAACAGGTACCAGATCAGAGCATGCGTGTCAGCTACTGCACCGATCATCAGATATCCTCTCGGGGAAAGTTGGTCCAGGCTTCATCGCGAGCCTGATCGATCTCCTCGGCAGTGATATCGAAATCTAGGTTTTTCCACAAACCCCGCAAGGATTTTAGTGGTCGGGGTTCTTCTGCAAGTTCTTGCTCTACTTCCGGTAGTGCTTGTGCAAGCACTTTTAGTCGCTCCCGTGGTGGTAACTGCCGCAGCAAGTCCAGCACTGTATCCGCCATCGCAGCTTGTCCTGTACTCATCATCAACCTCCAGCATTCCTATCGAAGCTCGCCCCAAAACAAAGCTCCTCGATATCATTGTACCACAAGATATCACGATTGCGAAACCGGAATCCAAGCAAAAACATTTATCCCAGGCAGTCATTCCAAATCAGGCAGTTCCTCAAACTCGCCCACCTCGATCAGGTACATATTCGAGTAGCCGGTCAGGTCCGAGGTATAGAGCACCGCCTTACCATCCGGCGTAAAGCGGGGATGGCAGTGGGCGTGCTGGTTGTTGAACGTCGAGCGGTGGTAGGCCAGGATTTTCGGCCCCATGTACCGCTCCCCATCCCACTTGAACAACTGGATAAAAGGCCGTGCTTTGCTCTCGCTGCTGAACACAAAGGCCGGCGTGCCGTCACCGACGATCAGTCTCTCGTCCAGGGAGTGAAAGTGCGTCGAGTGGAAGGGAAAATGATCCTCGACCCACTCTTCGTTGTCCCAGCGGATGTGGCCGAACACGTGCCGGCCCGATTCGTCTCTCGGACGCCCGTGGTAGCCGATATGCATGCCGTCGGCGAACCAATACTCGTGCCCGATCGAATAGTCGCCTTGCTGCGGGCGCACCTTCCACGTTTTCCCGGTCTGGATGTTCAAGCCCCAGATGCGCTGGTCGATCAGGTTCCACGGCCCTTCGTGGCAGTAGGTGAGGATGTCTGGCAGTGTCGGCGAGGCGTTGACGTGGCCCATGTAACGACGGTCCTCGTGGACGATCTCTATCTTGCCCGTCGCGATCTCGATGCGCGCGA
>JAFGJF010000109.1 GCA_016929205.1 Anaerolineae bacterium | reverse complement strand
GCCCGTGCTCTTTATGCGGCTCACATCGGGCCAATTGTGGGGCGCTGAGGCCGATGTACGCGGGCTGGTTCTGGGCGCAAAACAGCCGCGCATCTTTTGGTCGGGGTTGATCAAGAATATCGAACGGGGCAAGTGTACACCGTTGATCGGGCCGCGGGCGCACAGCCGGTGGCTTCCGCAGCCGGCTGACATCGCCCGGGACTGGGCCGAGGAACATGGATATCCGTTCAAAGATAGAGAGGATCTTGCTCGCGTCGCACAGTATATCGTCAGCAGTCAGGGTGAAGAGTTTGCGCGCGAGGATCTATTGGATACGACGATGCGCTTATTCATCGATCGTCTTCCCGAAGGACTAAAGCCTGAAGATGAGTACGACACGTTGACAGAACTGATTGAGGCCGTTGGCTGGCAAGACGTTACTTCGGACGATCCTAACGAGGTGCACAAGGTTTTGGCCAGTTTGAATCTACCGCTGTATTTGACCACCAACGTGGATAGCTTTATGACTGAAGCATTGAAAGCAAACGGGCGGGAGCCAGCTCGTGAAATCTGTCCCTGGAACGAGTACCTGGATGGTATGCCATCGTTGTTCGAAGACGATCCTGATTACGAGCCAACCAAAGAAGCGCCGCTCGTCTATCATCTTTTTGGCAATGACCAGCAAGTTGATTCGCTGGTGTTGACCGAGGACAACTATTTGGATTTTCTGGTGCAGACGGCAGCGGCGCCGGAGCGTATTCCACCCCACATCTGGGCGGCGTTAACAAACAGTTCCTTGATGTTTATCGGTTACAGCTTGAACGATTGGGAGTTTCGCGTCGTGATGCGCGGGTTGGTGGCGACACGACAGCAGCGGCGGCGGTTCAAGCACGTGGCCGTGCAACTGGAGCTCGATGACATGGAGGCCACGGACACGGAGGCAGTGCAGAGCTTTTTGCAGGATTATTTCCAGGATGCCGAGATCAATGTTTACTGGGGGAGCTTGCAGCAGTTTGTCGCCGAGCTGCGCGAACAGTGGGAAGCTGTGGAGGCTGACTGATGAAGTGTAACTCTGAGGCATATAATGGCGTCACACGATGTTATCTGGTCCGTTTCCAGGATGCTAGATTTGTCCAAGTTATGCCCCGCGAGTTGATGCCGCAAGAACGGTTCGAGTTGTTGGGCGAATAACTCGTGCTCAAGATTGGAGTGGACGAATGAGCGATCGTGCGGACGTGGATCGAGCGTTGTATTTGAACGGCATCAATGCGACGACAGGCAAGTATGATCTGCCGCCGATCATGCCCGGACAGTTGTCCGGAATCATAGAGCGGCAGCAGTCCGATGAGGCCCTTTTGGCGGATTTGAAGCGCCGTCAAATGGCCTTGTCACCCGTTGGTGAGGCCATCGATCCTCAAGATTTGTCGCAGACCGGTTGGGGCATTCTCTTTGCAGCCGGCGACGAACGCGCGCCGGCGATCAAAGAGGCGTTGAGCGACCTGCTTGCTCGTCGCCAAGAGCAGGCCGGTGCACGTTATTACGAGTTCATCGGTCCGGAGGGGTATCGCGGCGGCGAGTCGAGAGATCGGTTCCTATCCCGCCACGGGGCCAAGGTGGGAATTGTTGATCCGGACAAGGTACCCTATTACCTGCTCATTGTCGGCGATCCGGAACACATACCTTACGATTGGGAAAAGCGCCTGGGCATCCAGTACGCCGTGGGGCGCATAGACTTGAACACGTTGCCAGACTACGAGCACTATGCGCGCAGCGTTGTCCAGGCAGAGACCGGCGGTGTCGCAGTTGCTCGCCAGGCTGCCTTTTTTGCTCCAGGTCACGCCAACGATCCGGTGTTGGCATTTGGCGTCGAAAAGTTGGTCAAGCCTTTGATCGACAAACTGGCTGCGGCCGATCAAGGGGCAGAGGGCTGGGAGGTGCACTCGTTCCTGGCCGATCGGGCCAGTAAAGCACAGTTGAGCCGGCTGCTGTGCGGTGATGAAACGAGTGCCTTGCTGTTTGCTGCCGCACACGGCCTGGCTTTTGACAACGATGATCCACGGCAGGCCGCTCACCAGGGTGCGCTGTTGTGCCAAGAGTGGCCTGGCCCGGAGCAATGGCAGAAAGAGATCTCGCCCCAATTCTATTTCTCTGCTGACGACGTTGGCGATGATGCCCGGGTGGCAGGGTCAATGGGCTTTTTTGTGTCCAGTTATGGCGCAGGCACCCCCAAGACACTGCCGCTTAAAAGAGGCGGCGATATGCCAGCGCATACTTTATCCAGCCGTCTGCCGGGGCGGCTGCTCAGCCATCCACAGGGGGGTATGGTTGCCGTGGTTGGCTATGTGGGGCGCACTTGGGGACACGCCTTCTCGTGGGAACGTGCTGACGAGCAGATCACCCCGTTCTATGATGCGCTCCAGCTGCTGATTAAAGGGTATCCGGTTGGCTGGTCGATGAATCCCTTGCGTTACGGTTACGTCCAGCTCGGCGTTTCACTCGAAGAGATGATCAAAGAACGCGATTGGGACGGTGGCGGTGTCGATGATTTGACGCTTTGTGGGACATGGGCGGCGACCAACGATCTCGGCAGCGTCGTTATTGTTGGCGACCCGGCAGCCAGTTTGCCGCTGCCCGGACGCGAGCGTGAGCAGACCGTGGCGCGTTCTGCCGTCTCGATCGAGCGTCAAACCGTTCAAAAAGCAGCACAGCAGGAACACGTTTTGAGTTTCAACGGCGTCAATGGCACGACGGGCACGTACGGCCTGGCACCGATGACCGACCAGGCATTGTCGGATCACATCTTTGGCCGGAGTGTTACCGAGCCGAACCAAGGACAGGTCAAACAGTATATTCTGGGCGAGATTCAAGGGATTGTCGCAGACACGCTGGACGATCAGGACATCCAGAATCTAGAGACGGACCAAGGTGCCCGGCACAAATGGGCTGACGCGCTCAGCAAAAAGCTCGAGGCGCTGTTCGAGGTCGCCGGGCCGGATAACCGCCACGAATTGGAGAGAAAACTGGAACAAGACGTCCGAAAAGAGATGATGCGCATTCAGCGAGAGATGCGTGCTGAACGGATCCACCTGCAACAAGCGGACGCCGCTGTACGGAGTGGCTGGTTTGCGACCTGGCTCGACGACATGGGCGCGCTTTCGATCGACGCCCTGGAATCGATCGGCATTAATCGTGGCGATCGGTCGATGGAACGTTTGATGATCAATGCCCTGGATGTATTGAACGCCGGCCTCGCTAAATTGGCAGGCCAGGACGATCGGACAGGTGTGTGGCTTGGCTCGCTCGTTGAGGCAATGGACGCACTTTTACACAGCAGGCGGTTCTATTGGCGTGACGTGATCCAAACGTTCCGAGAACACCTGGACTTAGAGCGAGCGGGAGACGATGGGGCGTTGTGGCGCGGCCTGATCGATGTCTTGAACGCCTGGCTGGACAAGCTGCGTAACCCGCTCGATACGTATGTGGTCAAAGAAGGCGTCGATGTGACCGATCTGGCGCAGGCTGGATGGGGCATCATTTTTGGCGCGCGAGACAAACAAGCAGCCAAGATCAAAGAGGCGCTGGGTCCGCTGCTGCGCCTGCGCGAAAAGCAGGCTGGCGAGCGCTTTCGAGTCTATGAAAAGGGTGAGGGCTATCGTCCTGGCGAAACGGCCAGTGACTTTTTGTCCCGGCATAATGTGCAGGCCAGCGATCCGGCTGACCCGGAGATGGTGCCTTATTATTTGTTGATCGTGGGCAGCCCGGCCGACAAAACGGGCATTCCCTTTCACGTTCAATACCAGTTGGACGTGCAGTATGGCGTCGGGCGGATTGATTTCGGCGATGACCTGGAGGCCTATGCCAATTATGCCAGGAGTGTGGTTGCGGCCGAAACCGCAAATATCGTGCCCGCACCCAGGGCAACTTTTATCGGAGTGAACAACCCCGGCGACCGGTCGACCGAACTGAGTGCTCAGTACTTGATCCAGCCGCTATCGCAGCGTTTCCAGGCCAAACAGTTCGGCAATCCGTGGCAAGTGGAAACGATCGCACAAGAGGAAGCGACCAAAGCGCGCATCCTTGATTTGATAAAACAAGCGGAACCGCCGGCGTTCTTGTTTACCGCCAGCCACGGCATGGAATTTGACAAAGGGGATGCGAACCAGGTTACGTGCCAGGGCGGGCTGTTGTGCCAGGATTGGCCAGGCCCCGGTGCTGGCCATGGTGCCGTGCCGGCCGACTATTATCTGACCGGTCAAGATCTGACCGATGATATGAATTTGCGGGGAATGATAGCTTTTCTCTTTGCCTGTTACGGCGCGGGCACGCCGCTTTACGATGCGTTTTCCAAGCAGGCGTTCAAAGAGAGCCGGGAAACCATAACTGAGGCCGCCTTTGTCGCTGCCTTGCCCCAGGCAATGCTAAACCGGCCGCAGGGGGGTGCCTTGGCAGTCATCGGCCACGTCGAGCGGACCTGGGCAGCGTCGTTTCTGGGTACCGGCGACAGCACCCAGATCACGGTTTTTGAAGCCGCTATCGAGCGGCTGCTCAAGGGGTATCCCGTTGGCGCGGCGATGGAGTATTTTAACGGGCGCTATGCAGCGCTTTCGACCGAATTGACTATTGCGCTTGAAGAAGGCAAACCCGATCCCTACGAACTGGCCCGGATGTGGACGGAGAACAATGACGCGCGAGGGTATATCGTACTCGGCGATCCTGCTGTACACTTGCCTGTGGCGTTGGAGCGAGGTGCAAACGATGCCCAAGTTGATCTTGACAAGGACGACGACTGGTAGCTCACGCGGTGAGTGTGGCGCTGGTAGTCTGTTGAAACGCGCCTCATCAGAAAGGAATGGAAACAATGTCTGAGGAAAACGTTTTTGAAGGCGATCTCTATTTTAATGGTATCAATCCGACGGGAGGCTATGGCCTTAAACCGATGTCCAGTGCCAAGTTTGCCCGTCTGATCAAAGGAAAACCGCTGCCGGAGGATCTGGTAGACCAGGCGGATAATGAGGCCGATGCACGGTGGGCGTTCGAGAAGATTGGCCAGGCGCTGAGTAAAGATGCGAACGCCAGGACGCAAAGAAGGGATCTGCTCGCGGCATTTTTACAGGCGCGCCTGGCACAGGATCAGACGCAGGACGATCTGGAGCGAGAAATGTTGACTGCCTGGGCGGCTGACCTGTCGGCCGACCTGGCCAAAGCCGCACAAGGCGGATACCAGCTCCTGAGTCAGGAAGGCCGGAACGATCTGATCGCTGAATTGGCTCAGGACACGTTGGACGAGTACGAAGGTGAAGATGAACTGACGCCGGGCCGGGCAAAAATCCTCGCGTTCCTGGTCGAAAATGGCGAACTGACGCCAGATCAGCAAGCGCTATTCCGTGACGCGCTGATCGAGTCTGAAGAAGAACAGGAACGAATCGGCTCGTTGGAAGGCAAGCGGAATGCCGACTTTCCCGTTAAAGCCGGTGTGGACCCCACGCGCCTCGATCAGGCCGGCTGGGCGATCGTTTTCCCGGCTAGGATGAAGAAAAAACACCAGCAAGCGATCAAGGAAGCGCTCAAGCCGCTTTTGGATCTGCGCCGCAGCCAGGCCCAGCATCTGTACAGGGAATTTGAGGAGGGGCAGGGATACCGGCCGGGCGAACGGGTTGACCAGTTCTACAAGCACCAGAAACCCGAAATCACGCGTGGCCCCGCCGATCCGGACGAGATGCCGTTTTACGTGCTTTTGGTCGGCGGTCCGGAAGAGATTCCTTTCAAGTTTCAGTACCAATTGGACGTGATGCGCGGCGTTGGCCGGATCGACTTTGGCGATGATTATGACGCGTACGCCGCGTACGCGCGCAACGTCGTGCTGGCCGAAGGGGGCGACCTCAAGCTTCCGAGGCATGCGGCGTTTTTCGGCGCCGCCAATCCTGGAGACAAAGCCACACAGCTCAGCTCCAAGTATTTGCTTGCCCCGCTGGCCGCAAATCTCAAGAAACAAGAGGCGGGCGATGACGAGCCGCTCAACGACGCGTGGGAGATCGACGATGCCTATATAGCCGACAAGGCAACCAAGGCGCAGCTTGGGCAGTTGTTGGGCGGCGATCTGGCATTAACACCGGCGCTGCTGATGACCGCCAGCCACGGTATGGAGTTCAAAAAGGATGATCCCGGCAAGCAGAAAAAGTACCAGGGAGCGCTGCTCTGCCAGGATTGGGGCGGCCCGGGGGCGGGGCGAGTGGACGAAGGTGAGTTCCGCAACTATTATTTTGCCGGAGAAGACCTGGCCCCAGATGCCAATCTGTTGGGGATGATTGCGTTTCTTTTTGCCTGTTATGGCGGCGGGACGCCACAACTGGACCAGTTTGCGATGCAGGCCTTTAAAAAGCGCGAAGCGATTGCCCCCGAGGGATTTGTCGCCAATTTGCCACAGGAAATGCTCAAGCACGGCGCGCTGGCTGTTATGGGGCACGTCGAACGGGCCTGGGGCTATTCATTCGTCACCGCCAGCGGCAGCCCCGATTACGGGGCATTCGTGACGGCGATGCGCAAATTGCTCAACGGCAACCCGATCGGTTTGGCAACAGATTTTAGCTTTGATATGCGTTACGCCGATATCAGCTCCAACTTGAGCGCGACGCTGGAAGAACTGCATTGGTCGCCTGACTATGTGAGCGATCACGAGTTGGCACACATGTGGACGGCCAACAATGACGCACGCAGCTATGTGGTCATTGGCGACCCGGCAGTGCGTATTCCTTTTGCGACGAGCGGTGAAAAGCCAACTGCGCGCCCGAGCCTCGAAACGGCCATCGACGGTATCCTGGCCAAGCTGCCGGCAGTCGAGGCAAAGGCCTTCACAGCACAAGCGACGGAAGCGCTGCCGGCGGTGGATATGCAAGTCAGTGCCGCGGTTGATTTTGGTTTGGGCGATCAGATCAGCGATTTGGCCGCTTCGGTCAAACAGTTTACCAATCAGCTCGCTTCGGCATTAGGCCAGGCTGCTTCCGATATGATGAGGATGGAGGTCAAAACCTTTACCACCAGCGACCTGGATACGTTGTCTGAGCCCCGGCTGCGGGCGCTGACATACATCGACTTTGACGGCGACATGCAGGTTTACGTACCTGAGCGGGGGGAAGGTGGTGTCAACCAGGAACTGTGGGAGATCCATATGCAAGCAGTCCACGAAGCGCAAGCCAACCGCGCCCAGTTTTTTCAAACGATGGCCGAACTGGCGACCAACTTGCTCAAGAGTTTGAGGCCCTGAGATGCCTGCCTATCGGTTCTCTCTCGCGGGTGTCTCTCTCCCCGACAATCAGGATCCGTTGGGATTGTGGGACGTTCCGCCACAAGAGGTGGTGTCTTTTGCCATTGGATCCGGGGCGGGTGCGCCATCGGAGCCGATCTGGCGGATCGAACTACCTGGCTCGATACCCGAGGCACGAGCGATCCTATCAGAGCAGGCGAGGGCGACCGACCTGGCGCAGCGCGACCTGGCGCAGGCCAGCCAGGAACTCGTGTTTTTTGACCCAACGGGTGTCGCTTCATCGTTCAGCACGTCGGATGAACTCGCTGCCCCCAAGAGCGCGTTGCTTACGGCGGTGGATGAACTGGATCCGTCGAACGCGGTATCATTTGGCTTGTTTGGCGCCAAACAAACGCAACAGCCCAAGGTGGACAAACAGAGCTGCCAGCAGTGGCAGGCGTTTATGGACCAGGTGCGGCAGGTTGTCGGTAACTATGCGCGGATCGAAACAGCCCTGGACGAGGTCCATGTCGGGCAGACGAGTGTCAGTTGGACCGGGGATATGACGACGCACTTTGAACCCGGTGTTTCGCCGGAAGCCATGCGCACGCATTTATACTCTGTGCATCTTGCGCTCAGTTCGCGGATCGCGTTGATGCGCGTCGTCTCTGTCGTTGCCACCGGGGCCGCCGGGTTGGCGCTCAAGGCGGCGATTCCGGGGGGACAGGTTTTGTTGTTGCCCGCCGTCTGGCGGTTTGTGCGGGATGTAGTGGCCGAATTGCGCCGTTCGTGGCCGCAACTTGAACATTTGGTATCTGTCTGAAAATATCAAGGAGTCATTCGTGTTTTGTATGGGACCCCGCTGATTGCGGGGGCCTCTCAAGGCGAACATGGTTCGCGTGAAAGGAGTTCTCTGTGGCCGATTTGCATCAAGCTGTAAAAAAGTTTTCTCAGGACCTTGCCAAAAAGGTCGAGTCGTTTATTGACGACGTTTCCACGCTTCAAGTACGTACCTATACCACGTCCGCCGATCAGATCGAATCGTTCGTCAGCGATCAGGGCCAGCCTGGTGCGGCGACGTTGCGCGCCTATACCAAGATCTCGTTTGATGGGGACACGACCGTCTGTGTACCGATGGAAGCAAGTGGGGAAGTAAACAGCGCGTTATGGGAATTGCACCAGGCCGTTGTCCAACAAGCGATGACAAATCGCGCTGAGATGATTCGCACGGTAGGGGATGCGTCGGCGTCGGCGCTCAAGGCATTGAGCATGACCGGCGGCTCGTGATGCGCCTCACTGGTTCATTAACTATCGCGAAGGGCACCAGCAGTTGAGCTATCATCTGCTGAACGATGGACACATTGTCGTCGATGGAGCGATTCTCATGGGCCGGGGAGCTCGTCGCGACGGACGACTGTTGCGCCAGTTCCTGGATCAGGGTGTGCCCCTGGTTGTGCTCAGTCGCAACTGGCCGGACCTGCCAATCAGCACGGTGAGTCAGGACCATTACCAGCAGGCTTGCATCGCCCTGGACCACCTGATCGAGCTGGGCCATCGCAGAATCGCCTTTCTCGCCTCAGAGGTAGATCGCCAACACGGCTGGTTCGAATGGCGGATTGAGTGCTACCGCCAGGCTATGCGGCGAGTCAACGGCCAAGTGGACGAAGAGCTGATTGTGCTTGGTCAAGACGGGTTCGAGGCTGCTCAGACGCTGATCAAGAAGCGTCCTGACGTAACGGCTATCTTTGTCATCCAGGATCTAAACGCCACGGCCGCAGTGCGCGGCCTGCTGGGGATGGGTATCCACGTGCCGGAGGACATATCCGATCGGCCTGGATGATACGGTCGAGGCAATAGAGGAACGCCCTGCCCTGACCACAGTATCCTTTCCCCACGCAGAGGTCGGCTATCTCGCCGCGGAGCTTTTACTGCGGCAGATCGAGAACGACAGTCTCTACTATTCCAACGTCACTGTTCGCAGCAGTCTCGTCGAGCGAGCGTCGTGCGCGGCGCCTCGTAAGTATAGTGTCCTCTCTCTCGCTGGGGTCGCAGATCCCGCGGCGAAGGAGGTCTAGACAAGGTTCCTCATAGAGCAAAGAAGGCAGGACGCTGTTTTGTACGTGTAACGAGAGGAGGCAGACAATCAAAGAGACGCATTCGTGTATTCGGATGATCGATCAAAGTGAATCCAGTTTACCAAGAAAAAGGAGGACAAGCTGATCGTTACCAAGATCATCGCCGGTGAGGTCGATCTCAGTTGGGATTCGCTGATCAAAGACTGGAGCGTGATCCAGGAGAACCAGGCCAACGGTGACTATAAGACGATGATGTGGAGCACGGTCAACACCGTCGACACGGGCATGCTGTTCCACTATTGCTACGACGATCCGGGCCTGTTCGGTTATCCGGACGGGCTGGTCTGACAGCGTACTTTCCGCCGGGCGATGTCCGTGGCCCTCGATCGTGAGCGGATGAACGATATCGTTTATTCAGGCCTGGGCAAACCACGCCAACTGGCCATGCCTGCCGTCGGGGCAGAATACGACAGTCCACGCGGGCAAGAGGTGCTCAATGCCTGGGAGACTCAGGATATTGAGCACGATCCGGACCAGGCCAAAGCCTGGCTGGACGAGCTGGGCGTCGTGGATGTGGATGGCGATGGCTTCCGCGAGAGGCCAGATGGTTCCAAGCTGGAGCTGGTGCTCGACGTCGACGTGAACAATGGGAACTATACCAAGACTGCCGAGCTGGCGCAGGAAGACTTTAAGCAAGTTGGCCTCAACCTGGTGCTCAACGTGATTGACGGCACGCTGCTCAGCGACCGCGCGACGAACTGCGAGTCGATGTTCCGTGCTCGTGGCGGCGGCGCGTCCGGACTCGTCGCTGCACTGGCCCACTGGGCGCCGGTCGAGAACACCGAGTACACTGTCGCTGGGCCGCCTTATGGCAGGTGGTACCAGACCGGCGGCAAGGAAGGAATGGAGCCGCCAGCGGGAAGCTTTATCGAAAAGCTGCAGCAGGCTTATGCCAAGGCCGTCGTCCTCGCGGACCCGGAGGCGCAGAACGATGCGGTCCTGGACGCGTACCAGATCCACGTCGATGAAGGCCCGATCCAGATCGGTTATGTCCAGTTGCCGAACCAGTTGGTCGTCTGCAAGAGCAACCTGCACAATGTCCCCTCCAAGGGCATTTGGGCCACCTGGACCTTTGGTTGGCCCGGCGCTGGCGACCCGGAGCAGTGGTGGAAGTCGTAGCGTAGCACATTGGTGGGAGGGAGCCGGTTCTTGGGTTTCGTGCCCTCCGGGCTTTTTTCGTCCGGATTTGAGGATGCGCCGTGGTCGCTGGCCAAGGTGGTCGACCTGCTCAAGCATCTGTGGGTGCCTGCCTTGATCGTGTCCGTGACCGGGACGGCCGGCCTGATCCGTGTGATGCGCGGCAACCTGCTGGACGTCCAGAGGATGCCCTATATGGAGACGGCGCGAGCCAAGGGCATTCGCGAGAGAAAGTTGATCTGGAAGTATGGCGTGCGCAACGCCATCCATCCGCTGGTGATGAGCTTGGGTATGTCTTTGCCGAACCTGATCTCGAGCACGGCGCTCACCGGCATCGTCTTGAATCTGCCGGTGATGGGCCCGATGTACTTGCAGGCGACCCAAACGCAGGATGTTTACCTGGCGGGTACGTTTCTGATCCTGGTCACGGTCCTGCTGGTGATCGGGAATTTACTGGCAGACATCCTGTTGGCGATCCTGGACCCGCGCGTTCGCTACGAATCATTGTGATCGATCAGGCTCTGTGCAGGGCAGGTCTTGTCCCGTCTCTGTGGAATCAGAGGCACAGAATGTGTTCTAGAGGAAATGACGATGGCAAAGCAGCGCAAAAAATTCCGGCGGCTCACTGACAAGGACATCACGGTTATGACGGTGGGCCAGCTCACCTGGCTGCGCTTCAAGCGCAACAATCTGGCGATCATCGCCGGGATATTGCTGATCGTCTTTTACCTGGTGGCAGCCCTGGCAGGATTCTTTTCTCCCTACGATGTGAGGACCATTCACTCCAAGTTTCCGGGTGTCTCTGCCAACGGCATTCACATCCGCGACCAGACGGGCCGCTTCCGGCTGCCTTTTGTCTACGGCTACGAGTCCTACACCGATCCCGATACCTTCCGGCGAATGAGCAGACGCACGGACGAGATCTATCCAGTGCGCTTTTTCGCCAAGGGCGAGCCCTATACGCTTCTGGGGTCTATTGAGTCAGACCTCCACCTCTTTGTTGTCGATGACCCGGGCAAGGTCTTTTTATTGGGCGCCGATGATTTGGGCAAAGACCTGTTCACCCGCATCCTGTACGGCGCGCGGGTCTCCCTGACGGTGGGGCTGGTGGGCGTTTTCCTCAGCCTGAGCATCGGCTCGCTGGTGGGGATGACGGCGGGCTATTATGGTGGTTTGTTCGACGACATCTCGATGCGCATTGTCGAGGTGTTGATGGCCTTTCCCCAAATCCCACTGTGGATGGCCCTGGCCTCGGCTCTGCCGCCGGGCCTGGACTCGGTCAAGACGTACTTTGGGATCACCGTGGTTCTTTCCCTGGTCAACTGGGGCAGCCTGGCGCGGCAGATGCGTGCCAAGGTGTTGGCAATGCGCGATGCCGATTTTGTCATGGCTGCGCGGGTGGCGAACTGCAGCGACCTGCGCATTATTCTCCATCACCTGCTGCCCAGCGCGTTGAGCCATGTGATCGTCGTGGCGACGCTGGCCATTCCGGGTATGATCCTGGGCGAGACCGCGCTGAGCTTTCTCGGCCTAGGGATCCGCCCGCCAATGACGAGCTGGGGGCTGCTGCTCAACCAGGCACAGGAGACGCGCGTGCTCCTGCAAAAGCCGTGGCTTTTGTGGGCCATCGTACCGGTGATGCTCACGGCTGTCGAGTCTCAACACGGCACTGGGTTTTAACCTGGTGGGCGATGCCATCCGCGACGCCGTTGACCCCTTTGCCGTATAAGCCTGGCGCACAAGGCCATCACACTATGCTTCAACTATCAATCCAAAAGTGCGCTATTGCAGGACCGGGTGACGTATTTGCTCGGATCAAAAAATGGACGTTGACCCACTCGGTGTCAAAATGAGATACCCGTCGCGCAAAAGTGGGTTCGCCGTTATAGCCTGCCACAAGACAGGAACCTTGCCCTCTCGTTCGGCCAGATAGCGTCCCCATCCCAACGTTTGCAGAGACAGATTCCACGACCCTTTCAGATGATTCCATACCGGCACGGTGGCATCACAATCTGAATTTGCAATGAACATCAGGCTTTCGACGTTGTTCAAAGGGGAAAAATACGCGCCATCGATGAGCCAATTCCACATAACAACCGCCTCTTGTGGGCGGAGCGATGCGACCATCGCCGCATAGTGGGGGGTAATGACCGGCGCACCCAACAGTACCGATCCATCGTTTGCGGATGCAAAACGTCCTCCCACGCCAAAAGCCTGGTAGACGCTGCCCTGGAACAGTGATGGATCTGGCACCTCGCCGGCAGACAATCCGAACAACCGGGGCCGGGCGAAACAGGGCATTGGATACCGGGAGGTATAGTAACTGATTTGGTTACTCGCCGCGTCCAACCGGTACGTCGTCCAGTCTGTGCCCCAATAATCCCGTCCGGACGGCGGTGGTACGAGTAGCCATACCAGTTCGTCGATAAACCCGGAGCCGTTGGCAGTGGGTGGCACAGAATAGGTAATCGGTGCGATGTGACCGGTGGTCCCGGCATAGGCCAATGCGATGAGCCAGCTTTCTCCACCAAACACATCCTAGGTAGCAGGGATCGGATCGCCGGCGCAGCCGTATCCATGCGAGATACCATCCGGCATGGCCAGGCTGTCCCAGTCAATGCCCGCAAGCATATGCTCGGCGCCCGATGTGTCCATTCCCAGGCCGCTTTGCGCGGCGAGCAGGCCGATGGCGGCGATCGTCGTATCTACGGAAGACCATTCCGTGTTGAGCGCGATGGTGATTTCTCCCCGGGAGGAGACCTGGCAAAAGTGGGGCCACAAGCCGTGAAAACGGGGCAGGTCGAGCAGCAGGGTGTCGCTAATTGTATCGACGATCTGGACGGCATCGATATGAGTGATGATGCCGATCTGTTGTGCCATCGCTGTCGCTGCCGCCAGGCTGCCGGTGGCCTGGATCGCGTCAAATACGCCGCTGTCGTCGTGCGCCTTGTCGCGCACCAGCCCCGTCACCGGGTTCCAGTTGTTCAAAAGCATGCCATAGCTCCACACAAACGCGGCTGTTGCGGTATCGGCAATCCGCGTTGTGGCTGTCAATGCGATGCGTTCAAGAATGACGTCATCGCCTGCCGATGCATCGTCCAGGATCCAAAGCAGTTCGTTGACGTCTTTCAGTTCGGGCAGATCGGTGTTTACAACCTGACGTCCGCCGTTCAGGACAATTTCTTTTTGCCACTGCAGCTCGCCCCTGTCCTTGAGTTCCAATCTCAAGGTGCGTCCCGATGTGCCCCCAGCAATGACCGCCGTGATACCCGTGATCTGGCTTTGATAAGCGGCCAAGATCTGTGGCGGCAGAACCGAGGAAAAATCGACGGGCAGGCCCTCACCTATTGGATGGTTCAGGCTCATCCATACCCCGCCCCAGGTCTGTCCGGAGGAAATGGTGGTCGTCACTTGCCCATTGCCCCAGTCCAGGTGGCTATCGTTGACCGCCTTGCGATCGCCTGCCAGGCGGTTGTAGCGATAGGTGGGTTCTCCCGGATAAGGTTGGGTTCTGAAATCGTCTACCAGGATGCTCAGCGAGCGCGTTGGATTGGTGGGCGGCTGATCGGGCGAGAACTGGTGCAGCACCCGGGGCAGGTAGGCCTGGTAGGATCTGGCATAGACTTTAAATTCCCACAGCGAGCAGCCAAATTCCATACTCCGTTGTGTGGTGTACACGCGCACATATCGACCCGTGCCGGATACGTCCAGGTTGTCTACCTCTCCATCGCCGGCCGTGGTGCTATAGATGGCGGTCCAATGGATGGCATCGTGTGAAACCTGGATCTGGTAGGCCTTGCCATACGCCGTTTCCCAGTGCAGAATCACCCGTTTGATATCCTGTGATACGCCGAGATCCACATCGATCCACTGTGGGTCACTGAACTGGCTGCTCCAGCGCGTCGACAGATCGCCATCCACGGCATAACCACAAAAATAGTCTGGCTTTTCGATGGACGAACAGGTCGCCGGGCGATTGAGTGCCACGTTTCCGAGGACAGGATCAAGCGCAGGGGCTGTCTTGCCGCTCGCGCTGTCGTACAGCATGGAGGATCCAAGTTCGAATGTCACGGAGAGAGGCAGGTTATCCGAAGACCCGCCTACTTGAACAGCATACCTGCCTGCCTCGACGCGCAAGCCGTCATCGGAAACCGACCAAAATGCAAGTTCTTCCGGGCCAAGGGTAAACGTGACCGGCTTGGATTGACCTGGGCTCAGCGTCACGCGCTCAAAGCCGCGCAGTTGTTTGACCGGCATCGGCACCACGTCCCTCGCCTTCGGGTCCGCCAAGTAGGCGCTGAGGTAAAGCTGGACCACTTGATCTCCTGTGATTTCGCCGGTGTTGGTCACGTCGACACTCACCAGGATCGGCGCATCCCCGGAGGGTGAGGCCGGGGTCACGATCAGATTCCCGTATTCGAACGTCGTATAGTTGAGCCCATACCCAAAGGCGTATTGTGGAACCAGTCCCTGGCTGTCAAAGCGCCGGTAGCCAAAGCCATCCACCAGGTCGCCGCTGAAATCCAGATCGTCCCCGGACGGCAACTGCGCGTCGTTGCGCGGCATGGTCACCGGCAGCTTGCCGCTCGGGTTCACGTCGCCGAACAGGATGTGTGCGATCGCATCGCCGCCTTCTTGCCCGGGATAAAAGGCATAAATGAGCCCTTTGATGCTATCAAAACACGGTTCCAGAGTGACGATGCCGCCGCTCTGGAGCACCACGATCACGTTGGGGTTGACCGCTGCCAGAGCGTTGATCAGCGCCTGTTGCTGCCCCGGCAGTTGAACGGAACCGCTCGCCCGATCGAGCTCTTCGCCCTCTTGCGTGTCATCCAGTCCGCCGACAAAGATCACAACGTCGGCGTTTCTGGCGGCATCTATGGCTGCCGCAAAGCCGCCGGTGGTCACAAAACGTATCGGCCCGCTCACGTTCGTGCCGTCGAACTCGATGTGGAGCACACGGGTAAGCGGCACCGTCCAGCTGACCGGCCCGGTGACCGACAGGGTCTCGCTGATGGTCCTATCCATAGCCGATGCCACGCGCACCTGGATGTCGTACAGGCTGGTAGAGGCGACGTCGACCGTGTAGGACAACCATTCGCCTTCTTCGATCCAGCCGACGTTGTATCCACCGTCCATATCTGCCGTGTCTTCGATGTCTACGTCGTCGCCGCGATATTTGCCGCCTTCGTTGCCCGTCGTCGCGTCGTGATAGGCCACGCCTTCACCGCCGAGGTCATAGTCTTCTGCCTCGATCTTGCCGGGGATGGGGTGCGGACCGGGGCCTGGGTACGGCTGCTGCGCGGCAAGTGCGATCACATTTTGTGGAACTGAACAAGCTCTTGTGCGTACAGAGACATGCGGAGACCAGAGCGGCAGAATCAATCCTAGTTGCCAAAGCAATCGGTGCCGAACAGGACCTGGGCATCGTGCTTTTTGAACAGGGCCAGCGTGTTCTCGAGGCCGTCGACGACGACTTGAAGTTTGGCCCGCTGGACGTCGTTCCAATCCTCCGGCGGGTGCAGATAGACGACCGTCTGCGGCGACCACCAGACCCCTTTGTCGACGCCGCACCTGACCGCCTCTTCGTTGACCAGGTTGGCGTGTTCCAGGGACATGACCCCGTTTTCGATGTCGCGGATCGCCGCTTCCGAGGTGTAGACGTGAGTGGCGACATAGGTGTCCCAGTTTTTGGCGACCTGCACGGAGCGCGCACCTCTTCCGTCGTGAACTGGATCGAATGGATCGGATCGACCAGTGAGGCCGCGCCGCCGCCCGAGGCGATCTTGATCTGGGTCGCGCCCTGGCGCAGGCACTCGCGCGCCGCCCGGCGCACGGCGTCAGGCCCGTCGGCAAGGTAGGCCATGCCGTCAAAGACGACGGTCAGGCCGCCGGCAAATTCCGATTTTTCCAGGGCCATATCTCGAGGCCGGACGTCAAAATGCCCGCCCGTCTGGCAGATCAGCGCGCCGGAGGCGAAAATGCGCGGCGCGTCGATCAACCCTTCTTCTGCTGCGTGAACGACGCCCCAATCATTGCCGCCGATATCCCTGACCGTGGTCACGCCTTGCATCAAGCACATGTTCAGGCCTTTGGCATACCAGAAGGCCCGATAGTCCTTTGGCGGCCCGGTAAAAAACCGCTTGGTCGGCAGCGCGCCGATCATATGATAGTGGCTGTTGATGATCCCGGGCATCAGAACGTGTCCCTTGCCGTCGATCTCGATCGCGCCGGTGGGTGCGGCAAGGTCATGACCGATCTGTTTGATCCGATTGCCTTCAACCAGGGTATCCATATCTTCCTGGAGTTGGGCATTTGTCCCATCGAATATGTTGACGTTCTTGAGCAAAATGCCAGATGGCTCGTTTTCTTGCCGGTTGTCTGCTTGGTTGTCCATATTTACTTCCTTTCTCGTGCAGATCTGGTCACCATGGATTTGCCGGAGCTATACCCCAGGCGGCCAGTGGTAGGTTGGCCGATGCCGGTCTTGCAGCAAGATATCTCTGAGCTTACGGGTACTGTCAATCAAATTCGCCAAGTTTTTTCTCCCTTCCGCACCTGGATAGACCAAACGCCGGGAATGCTGACTGTTGTCTATGCAGGATTCTTGAAGAAATCCAGCCACATGTGGCCGGTCGTCATCCGAATCTCGGGGTGTGCGGCCTGGAATGCCCGCAGGCGCGGCGCGTGCGGGCCCAGAACCAGGCGGACCAACCACTTGGGTACATAATCGTCGAGTCCTATCGGTGCCGCGTCCCCGACGTGAAACAGCCAGCCGAAGCCGGTCCGGACGGCGACGCCGCAGTGACCGCGCGTGTGTCCAAACAGCGGCACCAGCCACATTTCCGGCTCAAAGGGCAGGCGGATCGCCGGCAGGTCGAACCACGTTTCGCCGTCGTCCGCATAGAGCGCAAAATCCGGCCCGTGGGCGATGTGATGGCGGACGTAAGCCAGGTCGCTCCAGCGGTGCGGGGTTCCCTTAAAGGCTTCGAGCTCGCGGTGATGGACGTGGACCTGGGCGTGTGGAAAATCGGGCAGACCGCTGCAGTGGTCGAAATGCATATGGGTGAGCACGATGTGGCGCACTGCTTCCGGTTGGTAGCCGAGGCGCACAACCTGCCGCACTGCTGCCTCTTCCGGGTCTAGGGGGACGATCGTCGCCAGCAGAAAGGTGTAGAGGATCGCCGGCTTGCGGCGGTAATCGGCCTCGCCGGGTCCGGTATCCACGAGGACGAGACCCTGGTTGGTTTCGATCAACATGCAGAGCACGCCGGTGCGCAAATAGGAGGGTACGCGAGCGTTACAGGTAAAGCAGTTTAAAAAGTGGATGGTATGGTCAAAGGGCACCTTTTCCTCATCTTTGGCAAACGGATTCACTGGCTATTCCTCTGATCTGCTGATCTCGGCCAGTTTCGTATAAGCCGTTTTTTCCCCAACCGCGATGCGCTCGAAACAGGCCGCAGCGTCCTCAATCTGCCCCTGTCGGATCGCCTGGGCAAGTTGGGGTGCGATTGCCAGCGTGCCGCGGAGGGACGCAATCGCAGTCGAAAAGTCTAATCCGACTATCGGCCCCGCTTCTTCCAGGAAGGCGATGTAGAGATCGCGCCCGGCGGTCAGGTGGTCCCCTTCCAGGTCGGGCGGCGAGTTGAGGTACTCGCGCACCTGGCGCAGGCAGTTGTTTGCAGTGTCAGGTCCCAGTTCTTCCGTCCAGTGGGCGATCTCGCGGGTGACCTTTTCCATTGCCGGGATGCCGACCATACTGACCGGTGGGTGGAGCATCGAGCGGCATTGATCGGCGATCGATTTGCGGATCAGTGTTTCGTCGTCTGCGACATGCTTTGGGATATCCAGGATAACCAGCCGGTTCCGCTTGCCCAGGCCGGGCACGGTCACGTTCCAGGCTGGTTCCAGTTCGGTTAGCGGCAGGGCCTGAACCGCAACCTGGCCCGTGTCGTGCACATAGGCTATGCTTTCGTCATAACCAACCAGCAGCAGGTAGTGGATCGGGATGTGCCGCTGTCGATAGAGTCCCGAGTAAAAGGGCAGGTAAAACATATCCAGCGGTCCCAGCACGGGTGGCGTGCCGGTGTCCAGCGCCTCTCGCGCCTTGCGCCACGAGAATTTGAATGTGCGGTTTTCGATCTCCGTATAGCTCGCGCCGAGTAACTCCGCCAGGTATGCGTGCTGCCGGGGGCCGGCGATGCCCCAGTATACCTGGCATGGCGGATCGGCAGCATTGAAGCGCAGGTAGGCGAACCCGCCGCCCTGGCCCAGACCATGTAGAAACTGGTTCGACCAATCCCGGCCGGATCGCCATTGCACCAGGTCGCGGATGCCATTGACCGGGCACATGCCGGCTGATGGACGGTGTGGGATCGTGAGTTTCATATTGCCTCCTATCGATAATAGGACAACAGGATCTTCCAATGTCTGAGGGCGTGGATGAGCAGCGGTGTTTTGACTACGACGTTTCTCATCAGCCTTTCCAGCCACCGCTCGTCGCTTGGGAATCCCAATGCGTAGACCAGGGTCTGTTCCTTATCCAGCGACGTGCAGCGCAGCGCGCCCAGTGGATCCGAGATCACCAGGTGTCCGTTCCAGTAATGGTCCTCCTGGCCATAGCGATTTGCGGACACGACCCACGCATCGTACAGCCTGGCGTTCGCCTTGGCGACGAACCATTTTTCGTCCCTGTCATCGGCCAGGCTGAACAGGATCAGGTCCAGGCGGTGCTTGATCAGTTCTTTTATCGTGCGCGGGTGGGCGGCGTCGGAACAGATGATCAGCCCCGTCCTGATTCCCTTGATCGTGGTGACCGTCACGCATGACCCTCCCGGCTGGTAGCCCGCTTTTCTTTCCCCCGCTTTCAGATTCCATTTGCGATGGACGGCCTGGATCTCGCCCTGCGGATTCAGCAGCACCTGTGCATTGTACAGTGTTCCGTTGTCGATCTCGGATAGGCCAAAACAAAGGGCGATGCCGTGTTTTCTTGCCAACTCACCCAGCAGACGCGTTGTCTCGCCCGGGATTGGTTCCGAGATGCGGCGGTGATAATCCGGCTCTCCGCCCGGGTTGTACCAGCCCAGGGTCATCTCGCCGAACACGATCAGCTCGACGTCGGGATGGGCCTCCACGATTGCTTCAACCTGATCCGCGATTTCGGACCGGTTGGCAGCAGGTTCGCGATGGCACTGCATTGCCACCGTCGCTACCTTGAGCCGTTTCGTTACCGCTTTTTCATTGTGAAGCCAATTCCTGAACCCCGTCTCCATACCGTCACACTCTCTACTGATCTTGACGTTTGACGCTTGATGCTTGCGCTATTCGCTTGTCACCCCGACCGCCCTCGATTCCCCGCTTTTCCCCTGTTCATTTGCCGCCGTGACGAGGTAATAGCTGGTTTCGTGGCTGCTCGCGTCGGCGTCGATGAAAACCGTGTCGGTCAGCCCGGTGCCGATCGCCGTGAACGGCCCGCTTTCATTTTCGCCGCGCCTGACCGTGTACGATTGGGCGCCAAAACTCGCTTCCCAGGCCAGGTAGACCGTGCCGTCTGGCAGCGCTTTGGCGATCAGCCCGGGCGGCGCGGGGGGGACGGAGTGGGTGATTCCAACCAGGTCGGTGATAGCCTGGAATTTGGGCGTGTGCAGGTCGGTGATGTCCTCGGTCAGCCCCCACATCCCCCAGCGGCTGTACGCGCTTTGCAGGGTGAAATAGATAAACATATCCCCCTGCACCTGGGGGTGCGCGTACCAGTTGTTCCACAGATCGTACAGGATCAGGTCCTTCATCTTCGGGTCACGGTGGGCGTCGATGGTGTTCAGCAGCAGTTGCGTGTCGCGGTCCCATTGCAGCGGCCCGGCGGTGTCGGGGCCGCCTTCGTACATGGCGTGCTGGAGGCCGAATTCGTCGGCGACCTGCTGCAGTTGCGCCCGGTACCCGCGTGCCTGGTCGCGGCTGCTGCGTTCCAGCCGGGACAGCACGTCGTCGAGCGAGGCGCTGTTGTCGATCCCTTCGATGTTGAAATAGCCTGCGGCGGCAACGGCGTAAAAGTATTGGTTCGGCGGTCCGTACGTTTTTTCCGCCCACTGCAACTGCGAGCGATAGGCACCCGGCTCGATCGACCACCAGGAGTGGATCACCCGGATGCGGCTGTTGATCGCCTCGTTGCCAAAGACGGCGCGAAACAGGTTGCTGATCTCGACCAGCCGCTTGACGTGGCGGCGCTGCGCCCACTGTCCGGGCAGCGTCGAGCCATCGTTGTCGAGCGGCGAATCGCCGGCGGCGACCTCGGCCTCAGCCGCCATAGCATTGTAGTGATGCTGGCTGAACAGCGGGTTCCAGACCTCGTTGCTCGACTCGATGTAAATCGTCGTCCGGGGATCGAGTTGTTTGGAGAGCAGGTTGGCCAACCCAAGCACGTAATCGTCGCTGGCGTGGATGGGAACGTTGATCCAGATGTTTTTGCCGCTCAGATTGGCCAGCTCGATCACCACTTCCCAAGCCACGCCCTCGCCCTGGTTCTGGCGCATCTGCGGCAGGTTACGCTCCGACCAGTCCAGCGTGTTGTCGTCCGCTTCGTAGCCAGGATCGACGTTGTTGCCGCCGACCCAGTTCATAAAGCGCAGCGTATCAAAGGGGCGCACCGCTTCCAGGATCCACGGCGTGAATGTCTCGTCCGTATTGGGATCAAAACCGGGCCGGATCAGGCGCACGTTGCCGATGCCGCTGTTCGGCTCGGCATCCGGCGCGCGGCGCGTGTCGGTAAAGCCGACAAAGAGCAGCGCCTTGCCCTCGGGCACGATGACATCGGCCGTGGTCGTGTTCGTGGCCTCGTCATAGTGTTGGTTTTCAAAGCGGGTCGTGCTTTCGACCGCGATCAGTGCAGCCCGGCCGGTGAACGACAGCCTGTACGTGCCGCTGACGTCGATTTGATAGTTGCCGTCCTGGCAGAGCGGGCATTGGGCCTGGTCGGCGCTCCACCACGCGCCAAACGGCCGGAAATCGAAAAAGACGGCGCGCGTGTCGCTTGTCGGCCAACCGTTTTCGTTGAGCGGCGCGTAGCGGCAGGCGTCGTCATCCTCGCCGCAGCTATCGGCCTCGATCCGTTCCCAACGGCGCAGTGTCCTCGCCACGTCGACGAATTCGAGCGCGCGGTCGCCCACGCCGCCCAGGTCGACGCCGATCTTGGGGGCGATTTGCCCGGATGTGACGGGGCGGGGGATGGGGATCGGCGTCGGCAGGATGGCGGCAGCGGTGGGCGGCGTTGCCGCTGTGGGCAATGGCGTATCCGTCGGCTGCGGGGCCGGCGTCGGCGAGGGCTGTCGGCAGCCGGACAGAGAGACAAACAAGCCAACGATGAGAAATAGACGTGCTCCGGGATAGAATCGCCTGGAGTGAGGCGAATGGTTCATCGTTTGACAACTCCTTGCCGCAAAAAAAGCTGGACATCCTGTCCGTCCTGCAAATCTGGTGAATCCCGTGTAACTGGTACTCGGCCACAGGTGTAATGGCGAGTTCGTAGTGACGACTTGGTCGTTTGTTTGCCATAAGGGCGGCTGAAGCCATGACTACGAGCAGTCGAAACGAGTGTGGTTAACTACCAGGTCGTACTTGGCATCGACTCTAGGCAGCGATGATCCGCCGCACCTGTTTTTCGTGGATCTCGATGTGGGCAAAATAGTCTTTGACCAGTTGGGCGATGGTCACCGTCGGCCGGCTGCCCACGGTGATCGTCGATCCCATCTCGTCGGGCGGAATGCTGGCGACGATGTGCATGAGGAGCTTGTTATAGCCATACCACAGCGATAGCAGGCTGTCGAAATCAAAGGCTCGATAATTGCCCCGCCGAACAAATATCACCTGGTCGTAGGCTGGGAAAGCGAGGTCGCCTTGCGGGTTGTACCTCGCCAGGCGCTGGTGATTGTTGCTCAACGAATCAAGCAAATGGCCCAGCACCTCCTTGATCGACCAGCCGTCCTCGTTTTCCTGCTTGTTGGGATCGGGACAGGTGCGAAACAGTTGGTGGACCCGTTCAAGTGTGTCGGAAAATGCCTTGTTCATCTTTCGCTCCTTGTCTGTGATGATCGTTTCGCTTTGGGGCACCCCATTCGACGTTCGTCGCCCCAGGGACGGGGCGACCTAAGGCACAATCCGTGTCCCGGTGACAACCCCCTTCACCGCTCCCAGCCCAGCCTTCGGGGCGCCTAATACACAATCTCCATGTCTCAATCATATCCTGCCAAACCGACGGGATATGAACTATAGTAAATATACCAGTTGTCCCTGACAGGTTTGTAGCGCGGCATCGATACCCCTTTTGCTTGCGTGTCATCGACAATCGTTCCCGGCGGTACTGGTGATTGCTTTGTGTAAATGTATCCCTTGTATGTACCGCGAAGAAAAGCCCCCTCTGCCGATATGCGGAATACGCAAGCTTGGGAATAGCGGCAGTCCCCTTCGGCCATCCCAAGTTGATCGAGCAAGCGGACGTATTCGGCACATTTCGGATCGTCTGTGCCCTCGATCCATTCTTGTTCTGGGGTGCTTTGACACTGCCCATTTCCAGAGGCAGAAACAAAGCCAAATTCTTTTTCGTCGATGAGGATCTGGACAAGGTGATTGAACTCGGCTTCGTGTTGGACATAGTTGTCAAACATTTGATTGTCTGAAGGATGCGAACTGGGTTGGGTAAAAACAATGTATACGCAGCCAAAGGCTACTAATGCGAGGGCGCAAGGCATAGCCAGAAATGCGGCCAGCGTGACCCCAAGATGTGCCCAGCGCGATTTTTCCCCGCGCATTCTGATTGCGAAAAACAGCAATGCCAGGCTGAAGAATGCCAAAAGCGCCGGCAACACCAGCGAGCCAGCATGGATGGGACCGGAAAACCAGGCATTGAGAAAGCAAAGACCGGCTATGACGAGTATCAGACCAGCGGCAAAGGCCCGGGGAGTCGAGTTTTTCATTGATCCTTGGTAACGTACTGGGCCTTTTCTTCAGCAAGGACCGTGGCCCCACTCTCATCGGTCACACTCTTGAAGAAAATTGGATGGGCGTTATAAAACATGTTGGACGCTTCGGTTTTGAGCCTTCTCGCCGCCATTCGACAGTATTCGGCGTCAATATCGAGCCCAATGCTGTTCCGATTGGCTCTCAAAGCGGCGATCATGGTTGTGCCCGTGCCGGCAAATGGATCGAGAACTGTATCTCCGTGAAAGGAAAACATGCGTACCAGCCTGTTGGCGAGCTCGAGCGGAAACGGAGCCGGATGCTTGCGCGTCGATGCCCCAGACAGGTTCCAAAATTGCTGGAACCACGTGTGAAAATCTTTTTTGCTGATTCGACTCGCCTCCCGTTGTTCGGGCGTAGGGCTGCGATACCCGCCGGGCTTTCTTTGCATCAGGATGAACTCGATGTCATTTTTGATGATGGCGTTGGGTTCATAGGGCTTATCAAGAAACCGGCTTCCATTGGATACCTCATAGCTGGCATTTGAGATTTTGTGCCAGATAATCGGGTTGAGGTTGTCGAATCCGATCTTGCGGCAGGTCACACAAATGTCGGCGTGTAGCGGGACGACAACGTGTCTTCCATATTTGCGTCTCGATAAACAGACGTCACCTACCACGCAAACAAGCCTGCCACCGGGGACCAAGATACGGTAGACGTGGGTCCAAACCTGCGACAGATCCCGCAGAAACTGTTCGTAATCCTCGACGTGTCCAAGTTGATTGGGCGTCTCATTGTAGCGCTTGAGGATCCAATATGGCGGAGATGTCACGACCAGGTGGATCGACTCATCAGGAATAAAATCGAGATGTCTTGCATCGCCTAGAATCAGGCGATGTGTAGTTTGAAATTCTTGGGCGTCAATCGACATAGGCCAAGACCTAGGCAACGAGCTTGCGCAAGAATGACAACAAGGTCAAATCTGCAGCCGGTTCACAATATACACCCTCCAAGCCGGAGTCACGCTCGGAGGTGATGAATGCAGTGGTCGAATAATGGCGTTCCATCACCAGCTTGCGACAGAACAATTCGTATCGTTGTGCATATGAAGCGCCAACAAATTCGGGAAAAACCTTGAAATGAGGTTCTCGTGCGCTAACCGGCCGTCGTGATGCTTCACAGTCTTCCAGCATAAAAAAGTATCCTAAAAAGGGTTGTGTATTCTCGTTGAACGCACCTTGCCTAAACGCGGTCCAAAGATCGAGTGCACTTCCCATTGCCTCTTCTGTCCGGTTGTTAAAATTGTTGCCAAAGGAAGGGCCGGCTTGAGATTTGGCTTCAAGAGCAGCGATGAGCAGGTCATCTTGGATCACGAGCAAGTCCCATTCCTTTGTTGGGCGGAAATAGCCAGGTAGGTCGAGTCTTCTCTTTTGGAAAATCAAGCGCTCGTCAATGCCTGTTTCGCAAAGCACTTGGCAGAACAAGTCTATGAAACCATCCATCTGTGCGCCGCCCGTTACTGCGCTTCTTGCGCCTTGATCTGAACTGCCACTTTGTTCTTGAGCGTCGCGTTGGTGCGCGCGGACAGTCCAGTAATGGGCAACGGCTGTGGAAATACGCTCTGCGAGATGATTCCAGGATGGTCGATTCGTCATATCTTGCATCAGGTCCTTTTTGTGAGTTGCTCAAGTGAATTGGTGTGCGCCTTGGCGGCTTATCCGTTGGACTATCGAGTGTAGCCAGTATACATCAATGCATCTTGTTTCGCAACTACTCCAACGCCATTTTCACCGCCGCGTACGCGTCGATGATGCCATATCCGACGGCGTTGTCCGGCGTTCTTGCCACATCCCCGCAGGTGGGCACGCCGTGCAAGGCATAGTCGTACGGTTGTGCGGTCTCGATGATGATCTGCTCCGTGCGGTCAATGTCGCCGATCAGGTCGGGATTTGCCGACCAGATCAGGGCGACCACGCCGACGACGTGCGGCCCGGCCATCGACGTGCCACTGGCGGTATAGTAGGTGCTGCCGGGGTAGGCCGAGAGCACGTCCACGCCGGGAGCCAGGATGTCCGGTTTGACGCGGTTGCTGCCATCGGCATCGACCGGCCCCCGGCTGCTGAAAAAGGCCAATGTGCCTTGCGCGTCGACCGCCCCGACCGAAAAGGCGTCGTCGTACAGCGCCAGCGGCGAGTCGACACTGCCGCACTGGCTGCCTTCATTCCCGGCAGAAGCGACGACAAACACGCCTGCCGCGCGCAGCGCGCGCACCGCATCGACCAGGGCATTGGGATCGCAGCCTTCGATGTCGGGGCAGCCCCACGAGTTGTTGATCACGTGCGCACCCAGTTCCGGTTTGCCGTCGGCCAGCGGGTCGCCGTCCAGCGGAAAGGGAGCGAGCATAAACTGCATGCAGTCGAGATACAGCGCCGGGTTGGCCAGGTTGCGGGCCAGGTTGGTGCAGCCGTACCATTCTGCGCCCGGCGCGATGCCCGTGTTTTGTCCCAGGATCGATCCCAGGGTGTGCGAGCCGTGCCCGCCGACGTCGGTCGGCTGGGTGGTGTGGTTCCAGGGATCGTACCAGTTATAATCGTGATTGCCCCCCTTGCCCCGGTAGGCGCCGGCAAATTCGGGGTGATCGAGCTGCGCACCCGAGTCGGATTGGCCGATGACGATCCCCTGTCCGGTCGCGCCAAACTCGCGCCAGACCCGGTCGGCGCCGATTAACTGCACGTTCCAGGGCACTGTGGTGGGAGCGCTCTCGCTGCCGTGGGAAGGGGGTACGGGAGCGGGAAGGGGGCGCAGCCTGGGACTGTCGAGCACGCGGTCGACCTCCGGGCGGGTGGACAGCCACAGGCGGATCAACGGCCCGGCGTTCACTTCCAGGGCATTGACCAGGTAATAGGGAGTATAGTCGATCCGCAGCAGGTCGAGCGTTTTGCGGATGCCGGCTTGCGTGCTGTTGGCATGCTCCACCAACTCGTCGTAGACAACTTGACGTCGATTCGCATAGTCATCGATCTGGGCGGCAGCGGAAAGGTCAGCCTGGTCGGCCATGATCACATACAGCCGCTCACCGTAGAACCCGGGCTGCCCGGCGATCAAATAGATCAGCAGCACAATCGCGCTCAGCACAAGTGTGGCGACACCCCAGGCGGTGCGATTTTTCCAGGCCGGCAGCCGGCGGCGAAAAACCCACCCGATCAGCCCGAGTGCCAGGCCGGTGGCGACGGTGACGATCGAGGCATACAGGCTCCAGGTTAACACGTCGTGTGTCTCCAGGTTGAGCACCAACGCCAGTTCGTCCGGGTCAACCCACAGCATCGGCGCGGCGGCAGCCAGGGCGACGGCCAACCCCAGCGCCAACCAGCCACTTGCCGGACGTTCTCGTCCCAGGCGGGTGAGGGCGGTCAACGCCCAGCCAAGCGCAGGCAGGATCAAGAGCAGCAGCAGTTGCTGCCCGTTAAAACCGAGCGCCGACCCCATCAGGGCCAGGCTGGCATCGATCGTCGCGCCGCCCAGGGCTATGTTCCATCCCGGCCCGTTGCCCGTCGCTTCGAGGGGATCGAGCAAAAAATGCCCGAAAATCAACCCCGAGCTCAATCCCAGCAGCGCCGCCGAGATCAGGTTGAGCAGCGTGTCGACGCCCGAGCCGAACGCGCCCCAGGCCAACCAGGCCCAGCCAGTCAGCACGGCCAATGCGACGGCGGGCAGGTACAGGCGCTTGGGGCGGACGAACCCGGCCTGGCCTTGCCGCTGGCGAAACCACAACAGTCCGGTGAGCGCCAGCACGTAGGCTGCCTGGCCCAGGATTTGCAGCAGTGCCGCCAGTTGTGCGCGGTTGACCGCGGCCAATCGTGCCGGTGCTAGGCAGAGTACGTACAGCGCCGCCAGCGTCCAGGTCTGGAACACGGCGCGGTAGCGTGCCCGCCGCCAGAACCAGGCCAGTGGCAGCAGCGGCACGGCGGTCAGTGCCACGTGGGCCAGGGCGACGGCAGGCCAGATCCACCACGGCCAATCGATACCAGCGACGATGAGAAACTGCTCTATGGTCCAGGTGAGAGCGTGGATGATCCAGGTGACAATGTGGATCCAGGCAAAGAGCAGTACCGCCACGATCAATCCGGCCCAGTCGCGATTTGAGGAAGCGTGTTTATCTTGTTGATCGTTCATTTTTCCTCCTCGATATCAGCCGATTCAGGCCGAGAATGGGGATTTTGCACTCCCTCTATCGCCATTTTGAATCTGCTGAGGACAATGAAAATCTGGCTTGATTTGAATTGTACCACATCTGGCCCTGGTTGCCTATTCTTTCTAAACCCGACAAGGGGAGTCTGCATTTGGCGATTCAGACCAAGCGACCGAGATAATGCTTTTTCTGGACACCACCACTACTTGACACCAGCCCGAGTTCGATTACAATTACCCAGGTCATTTTAAACAACACTGTCGCTTGTTTGCCCGAGCTGGTATCCGCGTGCGTCCGTGCCAATCCGTGAGCCACCTTGGTCCAGCAGCGCTGGCAAACACATTGGATTTGCTTTTATGTCAACCGAACTCACTCTTGAACAACAAGTCCGGCGCAATTTCCGCTTTAATTTCATTGTCAACGCCTTTGACGGGGCCTTTTTTTGGTGCGGATCGAGTTTTATCGCTTCGGCGACCATCCTGCCGCTGTACGTCAGCCGGCTCACCGACAGCAAGGTGGCGATCGGCATCCTGTCCATGATTTCGGCCATGGGCTGGCTGGTGCCGCAGTTGTTCACCGCCAACTGGGTGCAGCGCCTGCCGCG
>JAFGJF010000691.1 GCA_016929205.1 Anaerolineae bacterium | reverse complement strand
GTCGGCGCGGCGTATGGCGATGCCTTTCTCGCCGGACTGGCGACGGATCGGGTCTCCCTCGCCGAGCTGGAATCAAACTGGGTGCGCATCGTGCGCCGTTTTACGCCCGACCCGGTCCGCCGCGAATTGTACCAGCCATACTATGAGATTTACCGCGGCCTGTACCCACACACGCTAGAGGACATGCATGCCCTGGCAAGGTTGGGCAGGGCATCATTGTCATCGTGATGGTCAGATTAGCCATCCAATAGATTTACCTTTCTGACGGCCTTCCAGCGGCCTCGGCCAATACCTGCAACTTGGGCAGCACGTACGATAATCGCTTGAGCGTTTCTTGGACGTCGTTTTCTCGCTCTGCCCTCAACCGATCCGCGTTTTGACCACAGATGAATGGATCTTCCCAGGCCAGCCAATCCACATCCCGTGTTCTCACTGCGTCTCGATGGACGACCAGCACCTCGGCCAGTACGCTCAAATCTTTGCGCGTGATGTGCGGCACTGCCTCGCGCAGGTGGCGTGTCTTGAGCACGAGGTGACACCAGGCAAAATCCAGCGATCGGCCAAACAGCAGTTCTCCCACGCGCGTGACCATGTGCTCGATCTCGCGATAATTCTGGGGGTGGGTCAGCCAGGCCGTTTCCGAACGCTGAAACAGGAGCGGGGTCTCATCGGTAGTCACGGCTTGTAGATCTTGGATAAATCGCGCGCGATAATCGCTCTGCAAAGCAAATGCAATGCGATCGATAAAACACAGGTGCAGCAGTTGATCGGGCGAACAAGTCGCTGCAGCCGTTTTGTAAAGCGCCAAGAACTGTTCTCCTACCTGCGTATGTGCCAGGGGATAGACAAGGTGAAAAAAGTCGTCTTGGCCCAGACGGTCGACAAGTTCGGGTTGCTGTTGCCGGGTGAGATCGGTGATGCTGACAAAAGCGCGTCCAAAGATCCGCTTCAACCGGGATGTGATCGTGTCCAGGTGGGCAAGCATAAGTCCATCGGGATCGTGAAACGGCATGACAATAGCTGGTTTCATTATTACGCCGACTTGTGTTATTTGTCCAGAGTTGCAGGCACGTTCGCCGCTGCCGACTCTGGCCGGCCGTACAGCTCGGGACGCAGGTAAAGGCCCTGCTCGATCTGAGGCTTTTCTTCCTCTACCGGGATGCGATGGGCATTGGCCCAGGGATCCTGACGGATTCCGGTCACTTGCCAGGAAATCTGGATCCCCGCCGGCCCACCCGCGACCTTGAAACGATTGCCAGAAATTTCTTCGGCGATATACAGGTTCGGAGCGGGTGCGCCGATGGACGTAAGTTGGTAACGAAAGTCCCGGTTCAGGGCTTCAAAATAGTCGGGTAGCTCCACCCACACCTCCCCGTTGGCGTCCAGCACCACGTTGCCGTTGTAGACGTTCATCATATCGGGCGATTCGACAAACGAGTGGTTGAGATACTGATTCTCTGGATCCAAAGGGTGGTCAATCTTGAACCCACCGCTGCTCTTGCTCAAGTTGCCATAAATGGCGACATCCCCCCAAAACTGCGCTGCCATACCGGTGCCGCTGTTGGAGACCTGCAGAGCGGCAGAGCCGCTCGAGTTGTTGAACACCCCCATGCTAACATAATCGCCCGTCTCAAACCAACCAGCATGACGGTCACCTTCATTGATCCCGGCAACTGCGACACCAGCATTCGTGGAATAAGATACCCCTTTTACACCATTGTTATTACCGGTGCTGTTGCCGGCCACGCCATACACACCAATGGCGCTAGTACTGGCTTCGCTCAGGCCATAGACACCGTAACCGGCGCTGCTCTTGCCAAATACACCAAAGGAATCGCTCTCTCCCCGCACGCCGCTGGCATAGTTGCCATTGGCGCTGCCGTACAGGCCGCTGTCGTATATCTCGGCCAGGTCAGAATAGTGTGAGGCGATGCGCGCCACGCCATAATCGCCTTCGATGACGGCCCCTGGTCGCAGACTGAGAGCGTAGGGCACGGGCAAGATCTCCTGGCAGGAGACGATCGAGGTGCCGCCCACCAATACTTTGAGCCACAGTCCCCGCCCATCGAAAAAGCCATGCACGACATCGAGTTCTACGCTGAACAGCCCATTTGTCACTGGCACACCGCTCTTGACGATGCTGTCCACCTGGGTCGTGCAGGTGCTATTGGAGTACAAGCGGAAGGTCATATTCCGGCTGCCAGATACCGGGCTGCCATTCTCTTTGAGCACCCCCTGGTAACTGATCCTGCTGCCCACAATGCTGGCGATAGAGACATTTCCTTGTGGTGGCGTCTTTTGTACAGACCCCGGCTCCTGACCGGTGGCTCCACCCACGCTGAGAAGCAGCGCGAGCATGGCGATCAAAGTGATGACAAACCATTTGCGGTTCATGAGTCAAGTCTCCTTTCTTGAGTTGGATCCCAACGACATCGATTGGAACGGATTGTCCTCTACCCATTACGGAGCACAAGCGGTAACATGATCTTGTACTCGCCACTCACCACGCTCCAACCCCAAAAGCCGGACACCAACTGCGTGCTGCCGGCCGTGTCACTGCCAGCAGCCCACTGCCCGATGGTGCTGTCCAGGGATGTGTTGCCAGCCGTCTCACTACCGCTGCCGCTGCCGATGACCCACCAGTCTATGCTGGCTCCATTCGGGGCGGCCAGGGCTACACCAGCCAAGAACAGGCCGGCGACCAGCGCACCTATCACCCATCTCTTGAGTTTAGATTGTCTTCTCATAAGCCTCCTCTCATCAATCACTAGACATCAGTCTACGGGATGGCGCCAGGCATCGAATCGAAGCCAGGATTCCACTGTGCCTGATCATCAAACACTTGTTGTTAGCAGGAGCAACAAAACAAAAACGACCACCTATGGCATCTCTCTATGTTCAGGTGGTCGGTGGTTATCACTCACACACGAGTTGGCCTCCGATGGTCGGCAAAAAGAAACGAGTGGATCTAGGTAAATTATACCTCATTTACAACACTGGGCAAACCTGCAAGTTTTCGGGTTTTCCGCAGAACAAAAAGGGGACGCATCGTCGGGTGGTTTTTGACCCAAATACAGGCCATCTTATTCGGGTTCGGCGCTCTTTTCCGTGGATGTGGTGTTGAACCAGATCGTTGGCCTACCCATCAAACTGCCAACGAACACATCGAGGTCGCCGTCGCCATCCAGGTCACCCAGAGACGGTTTGGTTGAATATCCCGCCGGTGGTATCTCGCCCAGGCGCAAACCGCTGTCGACGAACTGCCCGTCTCCATCATTGAGCCAGACTTCGTCGGGTAGATCCATGTTGGCCACGAACACATCCAGGTCACCATCCCCGTCGAGATCACCTGCCGCCAACTCAGCCCCCATGGTCTCGTTCAGGCGTCCTCCGCTGTCGGTGAATTGCCCGGTGCCATCATTCCAAAGCAAAATGGTGGGATGAGTGGCCTCCGTACGAATGCCATTGGCTACCAGCGCATCCAGATCGCCGTCGCCATCCAGGTCGGCTAGAGCCACGCCGCCCACGGTAGAATGGACATCCTCCATTTGCCAACCCTCGGTGAACCGGCCGCTTCCATCGTTAAACTGTACCACGTATCCTTGCCCCCAACGTTTGCCGAAATAGTCGACGTCGCCGTCCCCATCCAGATCCCCCCAGGCGATGATCTCTTCGTTCAGGGACAAACCGCTGTCTCTCAAGTTTGCATCCCCATCGTTCAGGTAAACTCGATCCGGCAAGCCCTTGGGGTCGAAATACACGACGTGCACGTCGTCGCTGTGCCCGTCTCCGTTCAGATCGAGCAGGTTGACTTCGGCAGCGCTGATGCTTTTGTCGCCCAAGTCCTGGCCGGTATCCTGGAAAAGCCCCGTGCTGTCGTTGAGGTAGATTTTGCTGGGTGTAACGAACTGGTGGCAGGCAATGAAGGCGTCCAGATCGCCATCTCCATCGAAATCGGCGACGCCCACACCATGGCCATACTGAGTCAACTGCTGACCGGTATCGACGAACGTTCCGCGGCCATCGTTCAGCCAGACCTCAGAGTTGTGTCGCTGCGGGTTGGCAAATACCGCATCCAAATCCCCATCCCGATCCAGATCGCCGAGGCCCGCCTGGAAGGTGCCACGGGCGTCGAACTGCTGCGGGCTTGGTTCCAGGGAGAACGCGGCGGCAGGTACGGCGGGAGATACAGGCTGCCATGCCGGTCCCGGCACTGCCGTGGCTGTAGGCGACACGAGCGCAGGCGACCCTGTGTTAGCCGGCGGGATAGACGTAGCCGGTGGCGCGACCGATCCGCAACCAGCCAACAGGGAAACGACGATCACCACAGCGGCCAGGGTAACATGGCGGCCAAGCACTCTTTTATTTCTTTCCATCGCTTTTTCCTTCTTCTCCCACGCCAGGTACACAACGGTGAGTCGTGATCATACCTCATTTTTCAATAACATTCAACTTGGCTATGAGAATCACTATTGACCCAGTCATCTGCTGGCTGCCGGGCTGTCCAGCACCGAGATCGCGGATGAGCTGTTTATTATGACAACAACCCACTCCAAGTCTGTTGCCGAGACAGCACAAACGTGATAAAATACAAGCCAGTGCCTAACTGACCGGTGGAACGCATTCGGGAAAGCCTGTATGTCTCTCGCGCTGCTCAAGACCAAACTCTATGTTCCTCCCATACGATCCGAGTTGGTATCGCGCCCACGTTTGATCGAGCGCATCGACGCCGGCATCCACTCGGGCCACAAGCTGACTCTCGTCTCTGCGCCAGCCGGTTTCGGCAAGACAACGCTGTTAAGCGAATGGATACACCAGAACACTCACCCTATCGCCTGGTTATCATTGAACGACAGTGATAACGAGCCAACGCGGTTCTGGACTTATGTTTTGGCTGCATTAAGAACCATACCTGCCCTTGGCAAAGCAGGCGTTGGCGAATCGGCCCTGGCCATGCTGCACTCTCCGCAATCGCCGCCAATCGAGACGTTGCTCACCAATTTGATCAACGACATCGCCGAGATCGCCTTTGTGGCTCCACCTCCGGGTTTGTCTTTGTTCGTTTTGGTCCTCGACGATTTTCAGGTCATTGCCAACGTGCAGATCAATGAAACACTCGCCTTCTTGATCGACAACATGCCCCAGCAAATGCACGTCGTGATCGCCACCCGCTCCGATCCGGATCTTCCCCTGAGCCGCCTGCGCGGGCGAGGCCAACTGACCGAACTCAGTGCCGCCGACTTGCGTTTCACGATAAGCGAAACGACCCATTTTTTCAACGAGGTGATGAACCTCGATCTGGCAGACAGGGACGTTGTGGCCCTCGAAGCGCGGACCGAAGGTTGGATCGTCGGATTGCAGATGGCTGCGCATGCCTTACAGGGAACCTTGGGTAGAAAAGGCTCGAATACAACGCACGTTTCGAGCTTTATCGCCGCCTTTACCGGCAGCCACCGTTACATCCTGGATTATTTGACCGACGAGGTGCTCTCTCAAGAACCCGAACAGATCCAAACTTTTTTACTGCGAACGTCGATCCTGGCGCGTCTTTGCGGGTCGCTCTGTGAGGCAGTTACCGGCCAGGTGCACGGGCAAGATATGCTGGAGCGGTTGGATGCCGCAAACCTGTTTATCGTCCCTCTGGACGGCGAGCGACAGTGGTACCGCTATCACCATTTGTTCGCCGAGCTGCTGCGCAAGCGGTTGGACAGAACAGATCCAGGCATGATTCCCGACCTGCACCGGCGAGCCAGCGAATGGTATGAACGTGCTGGGTTGATCGAAGATGCGATCACCCACGCCTTGACAGGCAAGGATTTTGAACGGGCGGCAGCGCTGATCGAACAGAACGCCATACAGCAAATGGGCAGTTACCGCAGAGAAGCGGCCCTGTCTGTCTGGCTTGAATCTTTGCCCGCCGCGCTGATCGAAACGCGTCCCCTGTTGTGTGTCTATCTCGCCTGGACCCGTTACTGGATGGGCCAGCGCGAGCGGGTGGAAACGTGCTTGCAGAATGCGGAACGGGCACTGGCCCGAACGCCTCGCCCGGCGGATGAGCAACTCATCACCGGGTACATTTCGGCCATTCGCGCCCATCATGCGCTCACCAATCAAGATATCGAGCGTGTCGTCACCGAGGCTCAACAAGCTATCCAGTTCTTGCCCGAGGGAGACTATATGCGTTGTGAAGCGGCTGTCGCCCTTGGGGGCGCCTATTGGAGCCTGGGGGACGTCGCCGCTTCTCAAGCCGCTTTTGTCCAGGCACGAACAACTGCTCAAAAGAGCGGCTATCGGCCGCTTGCCGTACCATCCGGGTGTTACGCCGGCATGCAGCAGGTTAAACAGGGACAACTGGAAGCGGCCTTTGACACTTTTCGTGAGGCGTTGGAATGGGCAACAGAGCCTGGCGGTAGGCTGCTGCCGGTGGCCGGTTTTCCGCTGCTCAAACTGGCCGACGTGCTGCGCGAATGGGACGACCTGGACAGCGCCGGACAGAATCTGGACAAGGCGATTGAGCTGTGTGTTCAACTCGGACAGGCAGATGTGGTAGCTGAATGTTACGTCACTCTCGCACGACTACGACTGGCGCAAGGTTGCCCGGAAGACCCGCTGGACGCGCTTGATCAGGCCGATCAGATCGCATCAACTGTCCGGATCGATCCCTGGATCACCTCCTGGGCAGATGCGTGTCGGCTGGGTGTGTGGCTGTCGATAGGGAAATTGGAGGACGCCGTTCACTGGGCTGAGGCGAGTGGATTGAGTGTGGATGGACCATTCAGCTATCACCACGACCTGCACCACCTCAACCTGGTACGCGTTCTACTGGCCCGGGGCATCGCATATGCCTCACCATCCGATCTGGACCAGGCGCTGGATCTGCTGGCGCGGCTCTTGGCTGCCGCAGAAAAGGCGGGATGGGTCCACGAACAGATCAAGATCTTGTGCTTGCAGGCATTGGCCCTCGACGCGCAGAGAGATGGTGATGGTGCGCTGGTGGCGTTGGAACGCGCGCTCGCGCTTGCCGAACCGGGCGGTTATGTGCGGATCTTTGTCGACGAAGGCACGCCGATGGCAACCCTGCTGCGCCGGGTCGCTGAACGAGACATCGCACCGGCCTACACGAGCAAGCTGCTTCTGTCCTTTGGCGAACACGCCATCGAACAAGCGACGATTGAAAAAACGGACGGTTCCCCTATGCTTGAACCCTTGAGTGAACGCGAAATCGAGATCCTGCAGCTCATTGCACAAGGGCTGAGCAATCGCGAGATCGGCGAACAGTTGTTCATCTCCCAGGGCACGGTCAAAGCTCATACCTCGAACATTTATGGCAAACTGGGCGTCCGCAGCCGGACCCAGGCCGTGGCCCAGGCCAGAGACTGGGGACTGTTGTAACCCTCGCCACCCAGGTCCGAAATAAACCCTCACTATAACTTTTGTCGGATGCGCCCATGCCTGGTTTACTGCTATACTGTGGTTGAATGATACGAGGAACCAAATGATAGAGAGCATACTGCTTTTGGGCTCACATCGAACCTGGTTTGCGAAACGATAACTCCTTCCGTCCCGGTTTTCCGGGGAAAATCGGGACGGACTTGAAAACATAGGCAAGGCTATCTGCACGTAACAGGAGGGTTGACATGTCACTGATCACCAACCGCGATTATTTGGCACAAAAAGAATACTATCACGATCAGATGCGCGCCGCATCCAAGTACGCACTCGTGAGTCTGGCGCTGGGAAACCGGGCCAGGGGCAATCGCCACACCTCAAGAGCACTGGCCTGGTTGGGGCAACGGCTGATCGCCTGGGGATCCAACCTGCAAAAGCAATACGATACCGTCGTCTCTTCTTCGATACCACAGTCTACGAATCCGGTCGCGACGCCTTAACCGCGGTATCGCGCCGAAACCACAGTTTCGGTATCGAACATACCGGATGACAACGATAACGCCGGCTCGCGCTATCATCCAGACCGGCTGACAACAGACGAGGAACAGAGGTATGGAACACCCGAACACGTGGTTGAGCCTGGATCAAACAGCAACGTATCAGATCGTGGTGCAGGGCGAATTGGACGAGGATTGGGCTGCCCGTTTTGACGATGGCCGGCGGGTTTCTTCCATCGTCATTTCCGTCGAACAGGGTGTAACCACCCTGACCGGCACCGTTGCCGACCAGCCGGCGCTCTATGGTTGGCTCGGGAAATTACGTGATTTGAGTTTAGCCCTGTTGTCGGTCAAACGCATCGAGGCGGTGTGTGTGCTAATCTGATCTATCATATCTAACAAGTCAAGCAACTCCCCGGACAGGTCAACTGTGCCGGGGAGTTGGCATTTGTACCGGACGGAGTTAATCTGATGTGTCCAACACGATGCGGGTTGTGGTGGGCCAGTCTAGCTGCAAAGCGTGCCCGCCGCAGCGTACGTCGATACGTTCAAGCGGAAACGGAGCCAGCACGTACGGATTCTCATAGCGTGCAAAATCCATCAGGTTGACGATCTGTCCATCCCGTGTAAATGGACCACGCCAGCCAAACTGCAGCCGTCCCTGCGACGGCGAATCATAGCTCACCTTGAGACCTCGGAAGGCCAACGGTGCGGCGCAGAGCGCGTCGACAAACTGGGAAAACTCGCCATTCTCCTGCCGCGAACCGAGCTCGCACAGCCAGATATTGGTCTTGCCCTCGACGACAATCTCTTTGTCCGCATCCTCGCCCTCCGTCTGCCAACGATAGAGACGCTGCGAGCGCAGAGCCAGGTATCCATCGCCCTTGCGCGCAAAAATCCAGCTTTTGTACTCGACGATCTCGTCAAACTTGTCCTTGGGCAGCCAGGCGTGGGTGAAATGCAAGTGGTTGGTCACGTACAGCCCCGGCCTGGTATCGATCTTGTACACGGCAACGACCACGTTCTCGACCTGGGCCACGCGCGGCAGCGTCCCCGAGCCGGTCCAATAGTTGGGTGTCGCGCCGTCGCGGCACGTGTTGGGCGGATCGGTCGTAAAGCAGACGGCATCCGGCCCCAATGTCGCCTGCCAGATGTGCTGTTGGTCGCCGCCATAGCCGGGGCGATAATCGACCGCTGAACTGAGCATGTAGTATGGCGTGCGATAGGTGTAAATGTTGACCTCCTCGCGCGTGTTGCGACACAGATCGTATTCCATAACTCGGGCAAGCAAGGGCAACAACCCAAGCTTGTGTGCCGTCCTCAGCAGCCCCTGCTGCGCCTTGAACGGCTCGAAGAAACGGTTGTTCCACCACCGGTAGGCGTCCAGCATACTGGCCATTAGATTGATCGTCCTGGGATGAGCATAGGCTTCCAAGCTCAAAAAGACCATTCCATCCTCGATGCGGTTGAAATCCAGCCCCCAACGGGCCGCGTCTTGCAGGCGAATCCCCATCCGCTGCCGGTTTTCAAATCTGGACCGGTTCACGTCGTTGGCGATGTCATAGAGCACAGCAGGAAGCTTGTATTTTGAGCTCAGGGCCAGCCCGACCGCGGCCATATTACCCACACGCCACTGGTTCAACCCGAACGCAAGATGAAAGATCGACGCCGTGTCTTCTCTCCGGCCATCGATCTTGTGCCGGAAATAGCTACGCCCATGCGTGCTGCCCAGCGTGCCCCGGAAGTGATTCAGCGCCAGGTCGAGCAGGATCAGGTCGAGGACCATCGTCGCCTTTTGCGCGATTTCCCCATCTTGAGCAAAGTCGATCAGGTTGAGCAGCGCCGCCATATCCTCGACCGTATACACATTGGACAGCCACTCGCTGAACCCGGTTTTAAAGCGCAAATCCAACCAACGCAAGACGCGGGGGCGTGCCAGGGCCATTTTTTCACGGCCTATGTGGTCGGCGTTCTCAAAGCGATCGTCGGGGTAAAGCTGCCCGACCAGGTACGCCGCAGAGGCAAAGAGAATGTGATGGTTCTCCGACCAACTGCACATATCGTCCACGCCGGGCTCGTCGGGCCAATATTTAAAGTCGATTACGGCCTGCCGCACATTGTCGATCAATGTCAAGTCGAGCAGCGGGCTGTCGCCAAATTGGTAGAGCAAGCGCAAGATACCGGCCAATCCAAAATCAGCGCAGTCCAGCCGCTGATCCATTTTGTCCAGCGCCTGCCGGATCAACGCTTCATCCGGTTCGACGCCGCAAGCCAGCCGCACCAACTCGGAGTGAATACTGTTGCCGGGGTGCGCGAGGTGAAAATCAAAAAACGCTTGTCGCCGAACCCGATAGTGTGTCAAGTCCGTTTGGTTTTGATCCGTCATCGTAACTCGCTCCCTATTTACAGCGACCTCATGCATCTACTCGAGTCGCAAGACGACCAAGTCGCAAGCTCCGAACACAAGGGTGATCGTGCGGCTATCGACTCAAACTTTGCCAAACCACTCTTGCTCAAAGTGTGCCGCAAACTGTTCCATAAAGCGATGCCGCCCCTCGGCCAGTTGCCGGCCGGTCGTCGTATTCATCGCCTCCTTGAGCTTGAGCAGCTTTTCGTAGAGATGAGTATAGGTGCTGCTGCCCAAGTCGCCGTGCTCCCAGTGACCCGGCTGGACGTGCGGATGCCACAACGGTCGCTGGTACGCGCCGCCAAAGGCAAACATGCGCGCGATACCAACGGCGCCGATCGCGTCCAGGCGGTCGGCATCCTGAAAGCCCAGGATGTTTCGACGCGCCGCGTGTGGAAGCGTGATCTTGTCTGCGGCCCAGGTGTATTCCTCATGGTGGGCGATGCAGCTTGCCACCGCATCGATCTTGGATACGGGAAAAGCAATCTCGGGCAAAATCGCGCGCGCTTCGCGCACACCGATTTCGACGTGATCGCCTTGACCCTGCCATTCCTGGCCGCGCCCGATATCGTGCAGGTAGGCGGTAGCGACCAGGATGTCCGGATCGAGACGTTCGCCATCAGCGATGCGCAAGGCAAGCGCCTTGACCCGCAGGCAGTGGTAAATGTCATGGCCGGTCGCGTCCTGGGCCATACGTCCATACACACGATCGGCCAGCAAAGGCTCCCAGCCGGCAATCACGTTTTCGACAGAGATCAGACCGTCGATCAAATAGGTGTCCATTAGCTCTTTTCCATTTTGATAGGAGGCTTGATGGCCCACATCAGCGCGAATTTGAGCCGGTCGTTGTTGGGCGCACGCAGAAACCCCCAATCCAATCCCCGCTCCCAAAACGGGCCATCGTCGTACCAATACCAGTCAAAGATAAAGGCGTCGATGCCGTGGCCGGCAGCGGCGGCAATTTTGCGCGCCATTGCCACGGGATCCGATTCGTCCTCATAGCCCCACACGTGGGCACGCGCGGCCGGCGATGTCCCTCAAAGCGCGGCTCGGCCCGCTTGACCAGGTCCCACTCGCTCCAGCCGGGACCGTGAACGGCCTCGTTGCGCGGGTCGAGGTGATAGTTGGGAAAGTAATAGCAGGCGACGGTATAAGGTTTGTCGTTCACTGGGTCTACCCCTTCCCTCATGCCACTCCTTCACCCAGGCCAGCGTTTTTCTTGGGCCAACGCGGCGCACAGAAAATAGGGAGCGTCGTGACTATGTGCCAATGTGCATCGCGATCCGCTGCGCTTCCAGGCAGAGTTCGGCGGCTTTGAAGGCGTGTTGCTGGGTCATCGAATTTTCGGTACCGTTGATGCAGTCCAGTACGAATGCGCCAAAGAACGGAAAGCCTGTCTTGCCAGCGGCGGGAATGTATTCTTCTTTTTCCTGCGTGACCAGAAAGACGTGATCGCCTTCGTTAGTCCTTGTGACGTCGAGGTACTTGCGTACTTCGATGCTCCCCTCTGTGCCCATGATGAACAGACGCCCATCGCCCCAGGTGCGCAGCCCGTCGGGGTTGAACCAATCCACCCGCAGGTACTGGGTGGCACCGTTGTCGGCGAGCAGGGTTGCGTCGCCAAAGTCCTCGAACTCGGGGTGGTCGGGATTGGCATAGTTGGCGACCTTGGCGTGCAGTACCTGCGCGTCGGATGCGCCCGCATAATGCAGGAACTGCTCGATCTGGTGGCTGCCGATGTCGCAGAGGATGCCGCCGGTCTTTTCACGCTCAAAGAACCACGCCGGTCGCGCGCCTTTGTTCAGACGGTGCGGGGCGATATTGAGCACCTGGAGCACACGTCCGATTCGACCCTGCTCGATCAATTTGCCGGCCATTACCGCCCCTTCGACGTGCAGCCGCTCGCTAAAGTACACGTACCACTTGAGCCCGGTTTTTTTGACACTCTGCCTGGCCCGTTCCAACTGCGCAGATGTGGTAAAGGGTGTCTTGTCGGTAAAATAGTGCTTGCCGTGCTGCTGCACTCGCAGCCCCAGATCACCCCGGTCGCTGGGAATCGCGGCTCCGGCGACAAGCTGGAGTCGCTCGTCTTCCAGGACTTGCGCTTCGCTTTGCGCCACCGGCGTATCCGGGAAACGGTTCAGGAAAGCCACGATCTTGAGCGGATCGGGATCGTAAACCCACTTGAGATCGGCGCCGGCTTCCAGCAGGCCATTGCACATGCCAAAGATGTGCCCGTGCTCCAGGGACACCGCCGCAAAACTGAACTGGCCCGGTTGAACCACCCGGGCCGTCTTGCCCTTGGGGGCGTAATTCATACCTGATGCTTTGCTCATGATTTTATTCCTTCCTTTAATCTCGTCGTTCTCGTTCGTTCGTCTGATCTACCTGTAACGCTTTGCCATCTCGGCTACCAGCGCAAATTTGGCCACGGTCACGCCGGGCGGGCAAGAATCCGAATTGGCCAGGACAAATGGCCCGCCGCGACCATCATCGATGACTTGCTCGATATAGGGTCCCAATTCTTCCAAGGGTAGGGTGAGAAACCGAGTGGGTTCGATGCCCCCAATGATCGCAAGCTCGTTCCCCACCAAATTGCGCACCTGGTTTAGCGCAATATTGCCTGTAGGAGGTGGCGAGATCGATTCAATACCGGCAATGCCGCTGGCTTTCATAAGTGGCAGCAAGTGACGCACGTGACCGCAGGCGTGCTGGAT
>JAFGJF010000690.1 GCA_016929205.1 Anaerolineae bacterium | reverse complement strand
CACTGGGAAGCGAGTGAGCATCTGCGTGATGAAATCGACCGGGTTCAGGATCGGATCGATGTAGAGGAGCGTTCCACTGGCCCCATAGCCCAACCCTGTATACACCAATCGCCAGACCACCGTAATCAGGACAAATGGGACGATCCGTTTGACCCTGCCCAGCCATTTGTCGCGGTCCAATACCAACAGATAGGCGAAGAGATAGGCAAAGGTGACCAGTCCCATTTCGGAGGCCAGCAGGGCCAGCACGTACATGCCACACGCACCGGCGATATAAGACCATTTCTGCTTCGATACCCCCTGATGGTACAGCCACACACACAGCACGCAGAAGACGATAGCAATCACGGCGTGCCGGTTGCTGATCCAGCCCACCGGGCCTGTAAACACGTCGTCCACAACGAGCAGCAGGATGCTGATCCCGGCCACGACGGCGCTGCCGGATACGCTTCGATACAATTGGTAGGTCAGAAGGATCAGCAAGCAGAACCATAGCAGGCTGTGAATGTGCATCAGCAGAGGCGTGTCCGGCCACAGGCTGTAGTCAAAGGCTAGCGTCAGCGAGGATAAGGGCCGGAAGAAATTGGTCTTTATTTGGTCTGATGCCCACCACGGGGTGAAACCCTTGTCTTGCCCAATGCGAAAGCGTACTGACGAATCCCACGAAAAGCCATACAAATTCAGGGGGCCATTCCGCATGACCTCTGCCGGCACGTTGCCCTTTTCAAAGATGTCCGGCGAGAACTGAAGACGGAAACCATAATCGTCTTGAAAAAAGCCGGAAAACAGAAAGGGGGCATACAAGAGGATAGCAACGATCAAGACGATGACGATCCAGTATCGCGAGGCAATGATGGGTCGAGCCATCTGTCCAGCGCGATGGTACAGTGGAAATGAGTAAGAGTCTTTTGTTTCCATGTTATCTCACTTGCCTTTCAGGATTGATTCGAGTGCCGCGATATGTTCCTTGAAGGCTTCTCGCCCCGCGGAGGTAGCGGCGACGTAGGTGCGTGGTTTACGTTCAACAAAGGTCTTGTTGATAGCAATGTAGCCGGTTTTAATTATAGACCAGGAAAGCGACCCGGCCAACAATGCGGCGGCGGCAAAACCTATTGTCCACCTGGTCTTCGCCAAGACCATGGAGCAGAATGGAACCCGTAAAATCTGCGTCGTTCAGGAGACCGATGTAGTGACGATAGTCCAACACGCCTCGAAACCATCTTGATCCCCCGTTGCTTAGCCGCCGTTGTGGTCAGTTACTCAGGATGTCTCGCCGGTGCACGATGCGCGGTCGGCCTGTAGGACCCGGTCGCGTATTTCGCAAACGTTGCTGGCATTCACGTACTCGAGGATAAACGGCGCTCCCTCGTTGTAACGGTGGTACAGGCTGAGGAAGAGAGGCCAGTCGATGTCGCCGTCGCCCACTAACCTGCCTCTCGCGTCGTTCAGCTTGCGGTCCTTGCCGTGAAAGAAGGCGATATGTGGGGCCAGGTAGCGAAACATATCTTCCTCGGAACTGTTGGCGATCAGGTTCGCCGGATCCAGCAGGATTTTGATCCGTTCCGAGCCAACCTGCGCCAGCAGATCGGCCGCCCGCTTGGCGCTGGGCACGACATCGAGCACGCACGCCTCCAGCGCGATTTCCACATCGTACTCTTCGGCTTTCTCCGCCAACCTGTTCAGGCTGTCCACCAGGATCGCGAATGCTTCTTCGTATCTGTCGGCGTCAATGCCCCGCCTTCCCGGGATAAAGCCGCACTCTGTGGGCACACATGGAATCCCGTTCAGAGCCGCAATCTGCATCATGCGTTCGTAATAGGCCAGGTTCGCGGCGCGTTCCGCGCCGTCAGGCGCAATGAGATTGGTAAAGACCCCGAGGGCGACCACGTCAATGCCCCGGCTCCTGTAACGCTCGACAATCTTGCGGCTCCTGTCGTTCGTCATCTCTGAAAGGTCGCTGCGACCGTTGTAGACCCAATATTTCGAGTCTGTCTGGGAAAAGCACAACTCAGTCGGCGTGAGCCCGTTTTCGGCCATAAAATCAGCCGTTTGGGCGTTTGTCAGTTCTGGAAAACTCCGTGTTGTTACACCTACGTTCATCTGTTCCCTCCGTATACAATTGATATAATAGGTTTCGTGCACAGGCTCACACGACGATTTGCTTGGACTGTTCTCGGGTTCTCAATGCTCCCTCGATCGTAGGCTCGTAGGCATCCTCCATACCGAGCTCGTCCAGGCGCTCTCGGGTAGGCCAACCCGTTTCAGTCTCCCAGCCGCGCAGTGCATAGAATTCGTCCACAGCCGGTTTGAACAACTTGCCCAGGTCGTTATCGTGTGGAAATGACGGACCTTCTCGACGATCGCTTTCACGGGCATTCTCCTTGGTCAATCCTCTGTGATTACGACCATATTGGCGCTGATTCTTTCATTCGGGGAGAGCCGCGGCTTTTTGCCGCTGGCTGTCGTCAGACCCCGAACCCTGACCTTTTTGCACACCTCGTAGGGGAAGGGCCGTTCCACGGTCGGCGTGATATTCTTCACACCGTCGTGCACGTCGTCGGGGTCCGCAAAAAAATATATGCCCTGGTAATCCTCGGGGTGATTCGAGTCGTCAACGAACAGCCCGTCAATTGTGACTTCCCTGGGCATCGAGCAGGGGTAGCCGAAATCGTGCATGCCGTCGTTGCGCACGTTGATCATGTGCGGCACGCATCTCTCTCCGCACGCCGGGATCCAGCGGCAGTTGCGGATGACGAGGTCGCCCTCCCACGTGCTTCCATAGTCCTGGCGGAAACTGACCAGTGCGTTGCCGTACAGGGTGGAATCCTCAACCCTCAGCGTGCCACGGCCGATGGCGTTTAGGCCCATCCAGCCCAGTGTACAACGTCGGATCGCATAGGTACCCGAGACCCCCATATGTGTGTCCATCCTGGAGAGAACGCAGTCCTCCAGCAGGATGTTTTTGCCAAAGTTTGACCCGATCACACCCCAGCGCGTGCGATCGGCGATGTGGTTCATCGTGCAGTGGATCATGTGGAAATTTACCACATTGTTCGCGCTATAGTCGTACGAGCCCATGTTGACCGGCTTGCCGGCTGCTCCAAGGGTCGAATAGATCTTGTGGCCTGTAGCAAAGCAGTTGCGCAGCGTGATGTTGGCGCACTGGTGAACGTTGATAAAGCCAGAGTAAGGGTGCCCCACCGCAGTCTCACCGACGACATAGTGGGTCAGCCCGTCGACCTCGGTGTTTGAGCGCGAGATTGCGATATTCCTGGACCAATAGTTGTAGCCGATCTCTTGCTTCATGCGGTTGGCGAACGTGGTGAAAACGCCGCCGCGCAGAACGAGCGGGGTGTCGTCGATCGGCCGCGCCTCGATCCGGGTGATTTCATCGTAATCCCAGTCGATGGGCGAGGCCACCGTACCATCGCGATTGAGCACAAAGCAGTCGTGTTGAGGCACGCCCTGGTTTTGGTTGAGACCCCGTCGAATGTACAGCCTCTTGTTGTCGTTCTCTACCAGGACGTGGCAGTCGTGTTCCAGTCGTGCATCCACCTGTCTCTGGTCCCGCGTGAGCCGCTCGATCTGCAGTTCCTCGGGCGCCAGCAGCGATCGCACTTCAAATGTCGGCTTTTTGTTCTCCTCAACATGTGTGTCGTCAATGGTAAAACGTGACGTGTTCCAGTCGGTATCGGTCGTGATCACGGCGGTCAGCGGTTGGCTGCCAATATAATAGATCGCGCCGGGCGCCGTCTTGACGCCCAGCCGGTGTGCATTCGCATAGTCGTGTGCCTCGCAGATCGCGGGCATATCGTCGGTGACGCCGTCTCCTTGCGCGCCGAAAGCCTCATAGTTGACCCAGCCGTCTTTGAAATCGCTCATCCTAAATCATCTCCTTTCGTCCTGTCCGTGAGCCCAGGGCGCACGATGGACGACGGCATACGTCTCGTTTTCATAGCTGCCGGCAAGATGCCGTGCGCTGTCGTTGTAATCGATCATGTCCCACATAAATGCGGTGCAGCCGATTCGAGCCAGGGTGAGACCGCGCGCCTGGTAAGAAGCTGCCTCGCTTTCGCCGAGCCGTCCCTGCTGTGCGTGACCGTGGGGGCTGATGATACCGGGATGGCTTTTGGGTTTGGGATCGATGGGGCGGAAAAGCGATCCGCCGATTTCTGAGCTGGGCGTGTTTTGCTTCCCAGGCTTCGCGGCTGGGATATCCCGTGGGAACAAATTCGGTATCGGTGTGCGGCAGGTTTTGCCAGCGCGGATCCATATTGATCTCCTTGTCATGTTTAGCCAGACCCTAAGGGTTTGGTGTGAAACCCTTAGGGTCTGGGATGACGATGTGTCAGTCCGTGTTGGGCAGCGTGCCGATCCGCACCTTTGGCAGGCAGACGGGCGGTGAGCCCTGTGCTTCCATCTCGCCTAGCCAGACCTTGACCGCCGCGCGCTGCAACTCGGGGCTGCCGCCGTAGGTAGCGAGCAGGACCGGGATGTGGGGGAGCTCGTGGGCGACGTACGGGTTGCCAAAGAGGGTGTAGCACACCTGCGGGTGCTCCATAAAGAGGGATCGCCAGCCCCAGGTGCCAAAGCCAGGGGTCCTGGTTCCCGGCGGGATATCGATGCCAACAAAGACGGCGTCGTGCTGCTGTGCCGCCTCTCGCACCTCATCGGTGCGGGGGTTGACCAGGGCTTCGACGGTGTAGCCGCGCTGGCGCAGCTCGTCGTCAAAAACGGTCAGATCGGTGCCCCGCCGCATAGGATTGGGCTGGACGGCGCTCACGGTGATGGTCAGCACCCTGGCCCCCGGCGCTAACTGGACGGGGAGCCGCTCGCCGCCGCGCAGCAGGGTGATGCTCTTGTCCGCGATGACCTGCGCGGCCTCCTTAAAGTCTGCGCGCTCCACTTCGGTTGGCTCGGGTCCAAAGGGGTCGACAAACAGATTGAGGCGCGCCTTGAGCTCGAGCACGCGGCGCGCGGATTCGCGGATTCGCTCCTCCGAGAGCCGGCCCTTGGCTACCGCCTGCAGCAGCGCCGGATAATCCACTTCTGGGTCCGCGTTCAGATAGACGTCGATCCCCGCCTCGATCGCCGCCACGGCGCGCTCTTTCGGTGCGACCCGCGAGGTCAGTCCGACCATGCTCGTGCTGTCGGAGACGATCAGGCCTTCAAAACCGAGCTCGCCGCGCAAGAGATCGGTGAGCAGCCGGCGGCTGACGGTCGCCGGTGGCGCCGCCTCCGGATCGTCGGCATAGCCCTGGTAGTCGGGCAGTGAGATGTGACCGGGCATGATTGTCCACACCCCGGCGTCGATCGCCGCCTTCCAGACCTGTCCATAGGTCTCCATCCACTGCGCGAAGGGCAGATTGTTGACCGTACTGACCAGGTGCTGGTCGCGGTCGTCCATGCCGTCTCCGGGGAAGTGCTTGGCTGTAGCGGCAACGCCGTGCGTTTGCAGCGCTTTGATCCAGGCCGGAGCCAACCGGCATACCCGATCGGGGCGGTCACCCATCGAACGGGTGTTGGTGATGGGGTTGTTGGGGTTATAGTTGAGGTCGATCACCGGGTTGAGCACCCAGTTGATACCCACGTAACGTGCCTCGCGGGCGATCGCCTCGCCGACGATGGCGGCGAGCGCCTCATCGTCTGCCGCGCCCAGGGCCAT
>JAFGJF010000689.1 GCA_016929205.1 Anaerolineae bacterium | reverse complement strand
TTGGCCAATCACCGCCTGGTCGACCACGGGGCGTACCAGGTCGTCCGGCACCCGATCTATGGCTTCGCCTGCCTGAAAAGCCTGGGCACCGTGCTGGCCTTTCCGACGTGGTGGAACGCGTTGGCCGGGGGGATGGCGGTGACATTGTACGTGCTCAAGGGACTGGAAGAGGAAAAACTGCTCGCCGACGGGCTGCCGGGCTATCGCGACTACCAACGGCGAGTGCGCTATCGCATCGCACCGTGGATCTGGTGAAAGGCGCCGAACTGTCCGTATCCAGGCGGCGCCAGTTTTTTCGGATATTGCCCCATCCGGCACGTTGGTCGGTCTGTTTATCTGGGTTTGCCGCCTGATGCGTCTGCGTCCAGCATCTTGCGTACGGCCTGCACCAATTCGTTTGGATCGAACGGCTTGGGTAGCAAGGTAAAGCCCGACTCCAATACACCGTGATCCGATAGCTCATCGTCAGTATAGCCGGACATATACATCACTTGCAGATCGGGACGGAGTTCAAGCAAGCGTTTGGCCAGCTCAGGGCCATCCATGCCAGGCATAATCACGTCCGCGATCAGCAATGACACCGGGCCGACATAGTTTTGCATCAGATCCAGCGCATGCTGGGGCAATCGCGCTGCCAGAACAGTGTATCCCTGCCGTTCCAGGACACGGCGAGCCAGTTCGCGCACTATGTCTTCATCTTCGACGAGCAGGAGCGTTTCTGTGCCGTGTGCAAGTACACTTGAACGGGGTTGTGATTCATTGACGACAACTTTTGCCTCGATGTGGGGCAGGTAAATGCGGAACGTGCTACCCTCCCCCACCCGACTTTCGACCTCGATGTGGCCGTTGGCCTGTTTGACGATCCCGTACACCGTGGACAAGCCCGGTCCGGTACCTTTGCCTCGTTCCTTGGTGGTAAAGAATGGCTCAAACAGGTGCGATTTGACCTCATCGGTTATGCCTGTGCCGGTGTCGCGGATAGTCAGCAGCACATACGGGCCGGGCGCGATGTCCAGGTACTGTTCCGTGTCCTCGGGAATCAGGGTGACGTTTTGCGTGGACAGGACAAGCTGTCCACCGCCGGGCATCGCGTCGCGCGCGTCGACCGAAAGATTCACGATCACCTGTTCGAGTTGGCCCCGGTCGGCCTCGACGTTGCCCACGGCGAGATCCAGGCGGTTTTCAAGTCGATCTGCTCGCCGATGATACGGCGCAGCATCTTGTCCATATTGACGATGATGGCGTTCAGGTTCAGCACTTGAGGATGGATGCCCTGCTGCGGCTAAAGATGAGCAGTTGGTTGGTCAGCGCGGCGGCGCGGTCGGCCGCCACGCTGATCTCTTGGATGTCGGCGCGGATCGGGGTGTTATCCTGGAGTTCTTCGGCAGCAAAGCCGGCATAGCCCTTGGTCGCGGTGAGGATGTTGTTGAAATCGTGGGCCACGCCGCCGGCCAATTGGCCGATCACAGCCAGGCGATCCTGTTGGCGAATATGGGCCTGCATCTCGCGCTCGCGGCTCATGTCGCGGATCACCAGCACCCACTCCTTGGTACCTAATCCAACCAGGCAGCATACTATGGCGTGAACCAGGGCGGCCTTTGGCCCCAGCAATGTACCGGCGACGATGGTGTTGGCGATGTAAAAAACGGCAATGATGCCCAATGCTGATAATGCCGTCGTACTCAACAAAAGCGCGTTGAGTACCTGGGCTATGCGTGTCTTGTCTTCGTCGTCCGGAAAAACCGGCGGCGAGAAAAACGTTCCAATACATTTTAGCATCTTGCGTTTCCCTGTTTCACGGAGCGGGTTTATTGGCTTTTGACTGGGTCGGGCTTGTTCATTCATTATACCATCGGCCGTGACTACCAGCAAGAGGGTGATTGACAGGCGAGTGTTTGTCGTTGGGAGCAAGAAGCCAATGTAGGCTCCGTGTGTCTGACTGGAGTCAAGGCTTTAGCCGGTGGCGATATTCTACGATATTCAGCGACCGGCTGAAGCCTCAACTCCAAAAGATGTCAGAAGATGTGCCCCAAACTACAAATGCTTGCATGTGTTGGGGATGACGGGGCGCATTTGACGGTTTATGATCTTTTGACGTATAATGACTTTAGGAGGTATGTAGCGATGAGCATTCAACTGGAAATTCCTGATTCTATCGTCCAGGCGATGCGTTTACCACTTGCCGATCAACGTCAACAATTGCTCACCGAGCTTGCATTGGCGCTTTATGCTCAAGGTGCTTTGTCCCTGGGCAAAGCCTGCGAACTGGCTGGTTTGGACAGGTACGAATTCGGTTTGTTGTTGGGCAGGCGAGATATTCCTCGTCATTACACGAGTAGCGATCTGGAGGACGATCTGGCCTATGCCCACAGTTAGCAATACCTCGCCGATTCTCAACCTGGCGATCATTGACCACCTCGATCTGCTGCGTGCGCAATTTGCGCAGGTCATCGTTCCCCCCGACGTGTTGGACGAGCTCAAACTGGAGACCGATTACCCTGGAACAGAATCCATCCGGCAGGCCTTACAATCTGGTTGGCTACGCGTGGTCGAGTTAAGGGATGTGCACGTGTCACGCGCGTTGGCCCTGGAGCTAGATCACGGATTCTGTCCCCTCTGATTATCTCGTCAGCTCAAGTGCAAGATGATAGGTTAATTTGCGCAAGTTACTCCATGCAATCGCTCCCGGGCAGCAAGAGACAGCGTGGTTCGATCCGCGCCACGAGTTGTTTCACCTGGCCCTGGACGCTTCCGGCGCGCCGCTGGCGTTGGCCCAGTTGAGCAAGTCCGATCCAATGCCGCGAACCGGATCCCGGCCGTTGAGCATTGGGATTGGACGTGGCCGGACGTCTGCGGCGTCGATCATTTGTGGACGACCTGTACCCACGGGCGCAATGCGGGCGGGATCGGTGGCGATAACCGCAATGCGGTGCAGACCGAGGTGGTTTTGGGGCGGCTGCCCCTGGGGACGTAGCGAGTTTGGGCGGGCGGGATGCCCGCGATCCGTAGAGAAGGGGTTGGAATAGTGCGCATTGGCTATTTGACTGACATTCACTTGCGCGATGCGGTGCCTGGGGATTCTTCCATATCCAGGCGCCGCACGCGAGATATGGCGCGGCTGCTGCCGCTGTGTCTCGATCGCTTGCGCGAACAAGGGGTCGATCTCGTGCTCTGCACCGGGGATCTGATCGACGATCCCGTCCATCCTTTGGCAGTGAAGGATCTGGAGACAATGGGCGAGATGTTTCAGCGCTGTGGCATGCCCTGTGTGTTGATCCCGGGCAATCACGACCCTCGACCGGAGCCGTTTTACCGCATGCTGCCCAGGCCGGAGCGCCGCCTGCGGATCGGTGGCTGCGAACTGGTTTCGTTCTATAACGACGCCTGTGAGCAAGGTGAGGACGCGTGCATTCGCGCGGATGGCGAGATGATGGTGCTGCACGAGGTCTGCCGGGATGCGGCGCCCGTCTCGGGTATCACCATCATCGCCCAGCACTATGTGGTCTATCCCGATCACAACGAGGGTTATCCGCACAATTACCGCAACGATGCAGCGATCCGGCAAGAGATGGAAGGGGCCCATCGCCCTATCCTGTCGATCAGCGGGCACTATCATCCCGGCGTACCGCTGACCGAACACCGTGGCGTGCGCTATTTTGCCGGGTGTGCGTTTTGTGAAGCGCCGCATATAGCCTATGTGATCGAGATCGAAGAGGTGACACTCGAGATCCAGAGCGTGCACCTGTTGGACGAGTTAGGAGGGGACTATGTCGCAAGCGATCAAGTATGACCTGCTGTCGATGGGACGGGCGTGTATCGACCTGTATGCCGACGAGATCGGCGTGTCTTTTCCCGATATCAAGCACTTTTCAGCCTACGTCGGCGGCTGCCCGGCCAACATTGCTGTGGGCACGCGCCGGCTCGGGCTGCGGGTGGCGATGCTGTCTGCCGTGGGCCAGGACCTGGTGGGCGAGTTCGTGCTCCAGTTTTTGGCCGGTGAGGGCGTGGAAACGCGCTACGTCCCTGCCAAACCGGGCTATCGCACCGGCGCGGCGGCGCTGGCTATCGAGCCGCCGGATCATTTTCCGCTGGTGTATTATCGCGACAACGCCGCCGACATCCAGCTCGATATCGACGACGTGCTCGCCACACCGATCGCACACAGCCGGATCCTGCTCGTCTCCGGTACCGGGTTGAGCCGCGATCCGAGCCGCTGTGCGACGATCCTGGCCCTGGAGCGGGCCAGGGCCGCCGGGGTGCGCACCTTTATCGACCTCGATCTGCGCACCGACCAGTGGGCCGATCCGCGCGCCTACGGGGTGACGATGCGCTCGGTGTTGCCCTTGCTGGACGTCGTCATCGGCACCGAGGACGAGATCAAGGCTGTTATCCTGCAGGATGTTGCCCAGATGTCGGTTGTGGATTCCCAGGTGTCGTCGGCCGACGTCGGCGGCGATTTGGACGCGGCGATCGAGACGATCCTGGGCTACGGGCCGCAGTTGCTGGCCGTCAAGCGCGGGCGGCAGGGGGCGTGGGTGTTTGAACGCGGGCACAAGATCGACGTGCCGGGATTTCCGGTCGAGATCTATAACACGCTGGGGGCGGGTGACGCTTTTGCCAGCGGGTTCATCTATGGCACCCTGCAAGGCTGGGATCCGTTCAAGTCGGCGCGCCTGGGTAATGCCGTGGGTGCGATCGTCGTCACCCGGCACGCCTGCGCCAATTCGATGCCTACCATGGATGAGGTGATGGACTTTATCGGGGAGCGCGGCGGCTTCTAGATCCATTTGGTACAAGGCAGTATTCCACCAAAAAGGAGCGAGTTAATGACCAAGATGTCTGGTGCAGGTGCACTGGCAAGCGGCGCCATTCAGGCCGGAGTGTCGTTGGTGACCAGTTATGCCGGCGGCCCGGCGACGGCGATCGTCAACCACATTCTGGCATCGACCTCCCCCGGCGAGGTGCAGGTCGAATGGACCAGCAACGAAAAGGTGGCGATCGAGATGGCCTTTGGCGCCTCGGTGGGCGGTATGCGTGCCCTGCTGTGTGTCAAAGGTGTGGGGCTCAATATCGCCCTCGATCCGTTGATGGCGATCAATCTCTGCGGTTGTTATGCCGGGTTGGTCATCTTGGTCGGGGACGATCCGGGAGCGTGGGGATCGCAGAACGAGCAGGACAGCCGCGCCCTGGCCCTGGCTGCAGAACTGCCTTTGTTCGAGCCGGCGACGGTCGTCGAGGCCAGGGTGGCGATGGTGCGCGCTTTTCAACTCTCCGAAACGTTGGGTTTGCCGGTTATCGTGCGTGTCACCCGGGCGCTGGTCCTGGCCCAGGCCGAGATCGCAGATTTTGAGCAAACAACCGGCCAAACGTCACCGCCCGCCTTTGCACGTGAGTTTATGCGCTGGGTGGTGCTGCCGATCAACGTCGTGCCCTACCACCGCCGTTTGCGGGAACGACTGGCCCGGGTGCAACGTGATTTCGAAACGTCATTGCTGAACGGCATCGAGGGTGAGGGCGCGTTTGGCCTGATCGCGGCCGGCTTTGCCTATCAAAAGCTGCTCGACGCCTTGGCGGGCAAGGCGGTGGGCCCCAACCGAATGCCGCCGGAGGTGCGCATCCTGCGCCTGGGCACGATCCATCCTTTGCCAACGGCTCTAGTCGCTGCCTTCCTGCGCGGGATCGAGTCGGTCCTTGTCCTGGAAGAGGGGCTCTCCTGGGTCGAGCAGATGGTCAGGAACGTCGCTCAAAGCAGCAAACTGGCTCTGCCCGTCTATGGCCGAGACAGCGGGCACGTTCCCGGTGTTGGTGAGCTGTTTGGCCCGCACATCGCGGCGGTATTGAACGATCTCGTGCCCGGTCTGGCGCTGCCGACCAGTGGCGAAACCAGCCGGCCCATGCCCAGCCGGCAGGGATTGTGCGATGGGTGCCCCTACATCTCCGTTTTCGACGCCCTGACCGGCGCAATGGACCAGGCCGGGGGGCGGGATGCGTTTATCGTCGTCGGCGATCCGGGCTGTATGGTTCGCGCCCAGTTGCCGCCCTACAAGCTGCTGGACATCAAGAGCAGCCTGGGATCGAGCATCGCCACCGCCGCCGGGACGGCCTTGAGTCTCGCAAAACGCGGGCTGGACAAGCGTGTGGTGGCGATTTGCGGCGATTCGGCTTTGTACCATTCGGGGTTCGCCGGGTTGGTTGATGCGGTGCGGTTAGGGGTGACAATGGCGGTGCTGGTCCTCGACAACAGCACGACGGCTCTTTCCGGCGGGCAGCCGCACCCGGGCAGCCGGGCGGATGCGCGGGGAAACCCCCGGCATAGCGTCGATCTGGAGATGCTGGTCCGGGCAGCCGGTGTCGATGAATTGCAGGTTGTGGATGTGGCGGGAGGCGACGATATGGGCGATGCCATCCAGCGGGCGTTGGGTGCAACCGGCATCGCCGCGATCATTGCCCGCGGCCCGTGTCCAAAATGGGTGACGGCGCAGGGCTGAGCTTGTGCAATCTTGGTGCTTGGCGGATTCGAGGTTTTAGCGGTTGGTAACGACGAGATGTGATCCGGTCGATGCCTCGGCTCCTGTGAAGCGTTTTCCTGCGGCGTCGGTGCTATGTCCTTTTACGCCGCTTCCGCAACATCTCGCGGATGTTGGGGGCCATGATTTGAATGATGGGCGAGGGTGTGTCCGGCTGCCAGGCTGCAAGCGCTTCTTTGACCGGGACGGGCCACGTCTCCAACGAGTGGACAATCTCGCCGGACGCGGATGCCGTTTTCAGGACGTGCAGCGCCTGGCGAATGACGCGCATCTGCTGCGCCGGATCGTTCGGCTGCCCCAGCGTATGGCCAAAGGGAAACTCGACGGCCAGCGTGCGCGGCACGCCGATTTTTTCCGCCCAAAAGGGCATATTGGTGACCAGGATCGTGACCAGACCGGCGGCTTCTAGCGTGCGTGCCAGCACGGGCACGTTGGCGGCGCAGTCCGGTCAAGCGGGGGTGAGCAGCACGCAGTCCACGTTCTCGGCTAAAAGGTCTTGTACCACCCGCGGGCCATAGGTCTTTTCCCATTCGGTTGTGTCCGCCGGGAAACCCTGATAGCCCATAAACGAGTAGGCGTGCCGGGCCAGGCTGCCGATCTCGCCTGTGGCGTGCAGTTCCTGGAAGCGGGTGATCGGCAGCAGGATGTTAAAATCCTCGCAGATGTCCTGCGTGTTGAGGTGCAGGTGGCTGACGCCCACGTCGGCGGGGTGGATGCCGGCAGGCAACCGGCGGTAAGTTGGATCGCCCCATGCCGGGTCTCGTTTTTCACGTTCCACGTCGAACGGCGGTTCGATCCCTTGGTGGTACAGGCCGCCCGACGTGACCAGGCCAAAGGTGCACTCGGGCAGGGGGCAGGGTAGCGGCGTCCAGGGAATGGGTAGTTGGGGCCGGCGATCGCTCATTTGGTAGAATGCAGCGATCATGCGTGGCAAGTACTTGAAACTGTCTACCGCCATTGAATGGTTACAACACGCCCAATGTGATGCGGAAACGATCGGCGATCTCTTCCAGGATCGAGATCGCCATATCGGCATCGTTGCGCAATACCGAAAGGAAATTCCAGCGGGTCAAGATCAGGCATTGTGTCGGCTCGGTGGCGATGACTGTTGCCGTGCGCGGGCCTTCGCTCAACAGGGCCAGTTCGCCAAAAAAGTCGGTGGATTCAAAGACGTTGACCATGGCTTGGGTGCCATCGGGGCGCATGTGGATCGCCTGCGCGCCGCCCGAGATGACGATAAAGAGCCCGGCGCCGCCCTTGCCCTGGGTGACAATCTCTTGTCCCGCCTCGTAATCCTGCGCGGCAACCTGCTTGGCCACAGCCTCGAGCTGGCGTTTTTTCAGGTTGCGAAAAAGCGGCACCTTGGTCAGGAAATTAATGGTTTCTTGGGTGTTTGCCGCCATCACTCACGACCTCGTTTCTACTGAACAGAGCAGCTAAATGCAAAGTGGTGGTTCTTGGGCTATTCTAGCACAACCAAGTCAGGTTGTCAATGCGATGAGCTTGAGATTCGGTCATACCGATTTTGGGCTGTTTATGGCAATTATGGAAAACTGCTCTACATCGTAAAACATCTTTTCATTGCAGATAGTGGCACGAGACCCCCAATTCACCCTCTCGCGGCCAGCACTGGCTGCAGGAAATGCACGTCGCCCGGTCTTGCCCATCACGAAAGCGGTTCGGCAGGTCCGGCTCGCGGATCAAGGGGCGGCACAGCGAGATCATGTCGGCTGAGCCTTCCTCCAGGATCTGCTCCATCAATTCTTTGGAGCGCATGCCGCCGACGAGCATCATCGGCAGGTCGGTCACGTAGCGCGCCTTGCGGGCGATGGGCAGAAAATAAGCCTCGTCCTCGCGGCTGCGGATGCCTTTGCGCGTGTTTCCTTCGCCGATCCCGCCGCTGATCTCGACCGCGTCGAGGCCCATGTCGCGCAGGTGGCGGACAATCTCGACGCCATCTTGATCCGTCATCCCATCGCGGACAAAATCGATGGTGCCCAGCTTGATCAACAGCGGATAGTCATCGCCGACGACGTCGCGCACGGCGGCCGATATCTCTTCCAGGAAACGCAAGCGCCGGGCCGGCGTGCCGCCCCAACCGTCGTGCCGCCAGTTGCTTGCCGGCGAGTTAAAGCTGTGGATCAGATAGCCGTGCGCGCCGTGCAACTGCACTGCGTCAAAGCCGGCTTCCTTGGCTCGCCCGGCGGCCAGCGCGTAGGCGCGAATCAGGCCGCGAATGTCGCGCTCGCTCAATTCCACGGGGCGCGGCCCATCCTGTTTCACCGGCAGCGGTGACGGGGCCAGCAGCGGCCCGTCCACCGCGTCCGGCGCGCACTGCCGCCCGCCGTGGTTGATCTGGATGGCGATTTTGCCGCCGGACTCGTGCACGGCATCCGTTACCTTGCTCCAGTCGGGAATCAAGTCGTCGCTATAGATGCCGGCCATTTTTCTGTGACACCGTCCGCCCGGATCGACGTACGCGTGCCCGGTGACGATCAGCCCCACGCCGCCTTTTGCCAGCGCGCAGTACATATCCGCTAGCTCGGGCAGCGGGTGACCGCGCTCATCGCTCAAAGATTCGGCCGTTGCCGAGCGGACAAAACGGTTTTTAACGTCTAACGTCCCGATCTTGATGGGTTGGAACAGCGTGCTCATAGGACATTCCTTTCCAGTAATTCGGGGATCTGGGCGATTGTCTGTGCCACGTAAGCCCCGGCGCGTTCAAATGCTTCCATCTTGGACTGGGCGCTGCCGGCATATCCTTCGACGACGGCGCCGGCATGTCCCATTCTGCGTCCCGGCGGAGACGTTTTTCCGGCGACAAACGCGACCACGGGTTTGCTCATGTGGTCGCGCACGAAATTGGCGGCCATGCCTTCTTCCTGCCCGCCGATTTCGCCGATGATGACCACCTGTTCGGTGACCGGGTCGTCCTCAAACATAGCCAGCACGTCGGCAATGCTGATTCCAACGATCAATCCGCTGCCGATACAGACAACCGTAGACTGGCCCAATCCCGCCGACGTCAGTTGCCACGTTACTTCGTAGGTCAACGACCCGCTGCGCGAGACGACGCCTACCTTTCCTGGTGTGAGGATCTGTTCCGAAATGACGCCGGCCAGGCATTCGCCGGGCGTAAATGCGCCCACGCTGTCGGGGCCAATCAGATGCAGCGGCCTGTCTCTGATATAAGCGCGCACCAGGACCATATCCCGGACCGGCACGGAAGGCGTGAGGCATATGATCAGCTCTAATCCGGCATCGATTTCTTCTAATAACCCTTCACATACCTGATCGGCGGGCATACACAACACCGATGCGTTGGCGTTGGTCGCCGCTATCGCTTCCTTGGCCGAATCAAAGACCGGCACGCCAGCGACCCACATCCCGCCCTGCCCTTCGGCGACACCGGCAACGACCTGAGTGCCATTGGCCAGCATGCGCTCGGTACAAGCGTGTCCTTTATCCGTGGTGATCCCCTGCACCAACAACCGTGTGTCTCGATCTACCAAGATGCTCATCTCTGAATCCCTCCTGGCGATCGCTGAACGAGTTCGACCACCTTTTCTACCGCGCCGATTGAAGAATCGGCAACGTGAATGCCAGACTGTTTTAGCATTTCACATCCCTGTTCGGCATTCCACCCAGCGAGGCATACTACCACCGGTGTGGACAGTGGTAACGTGTCGCGGGCCATCAAAATGCCCCGTGCGACCTCGTCGCAACTGGTGACCCCACCGAAAACGCTAATCAGCAGCGCGCGCGGCCGGTTGACGAGCGCGAGCTGCAAGGCGACACGCACACGCTCTGCTTTTGGGCCGCTGCCGAAATCGATAAAACTGGATGGACGGGCGTCGTATACACGCAGCAGGTCCATTGTCGCCATAGCCAATCCTGCGCCGTTGGCCAGACAGGCGACGTTTCCTCCCAGGCTGACGTAATCGATCGAGTAGCGGCGCGCCAGTTGTTTGGCCCACGTTTCCTGGGTTTCATCGCGCATACTGGCCAGGTCGGGATGGCGAAAGAGCGCGTTATCATCGACGATCATCTGAGCGTCCACGCTGACCATCCGCCCGTTGGCACAAACCGCCAGCGGGTTGATCTCGACCAGCAAGGCATCGTTATCCATAAAAGCGCGATAGAGCCCGATGGCGATCGATACGAATTCGGGAGACAACTCGCGTTCCAGGCCGATGTTGTACGCCAATTCGCGCACCTGGTAGGCGCGCAACCCGAGGAGGGGATCGATGTGGATACGCTGCACGCGTTCCGGGGTGTCGCGCGCGACTTGTTCGATCTCGACATCGCTTTCTGCCGAGGCCAGGACGACTGGCTGCCCGGCATAACGATCCAGGGCAATGCCGAGGTATACCTCGCGTTCAATGTCAATCGCTTCGTTGACCAGGATCCTGGAAACCGTGTAACCGTGAATGTCGAGGCCAAATACGGTGCCGGCCAGTTTTTCTGCTTCAGCAGCATTGTCCACCAGGCGAACGCCGCCCGCCCGCCCACGCCCGCCGGTCAGCACCTGTGCTTTGAGCACAACCCGGTTGCCCAGTTGCTCGGCAATCTGGCGCACCTCATTGACCGAGTCTGCTACTTTGCCGCCGGGTACGGGCACGCCGTAGCGGGTCAAAATACGCTGAGCCTGATATTCGTGCAGCTTCATTGCACCTCCCCGCTTTCACCATCCCACCACGCTCCGTCCTGGGGCAGAAACAACGCTTCCGGCGGCACCAGTTCAATGCCTTCGCTGCCGGGCACTTGCCAGTATAAATAGATTTGGGATCGATCCTGGTTGTCAAAAAAGCGGATCGAAATATCGTGTGGGCCGCCGGACAGGTATCGCTCTATGTCCATGTATTGTCCCGGCGCGTCAGACTGGAGCACGCGTTCGCCGTCCACGTGCAAAACGGCCGACGAGACGGCTTTGATGCCCAGTTGATAGGTGCCATCTACCGGGGCCAGCAGCTGCCCGCGCCACTCGACGACATAGGGCCTGGGTAGAGGCAAAAAGTGGAAATAGTGGGCGATCTGGCGATCGATACGGACGATGTCCGGCGCGTTTACCAGATCGCTTTCCAGGTTGGCCTGGGCATAGAATCGCCCGACCAGGCCGTTGATCGGCCATGAGGAGCGGTACAGCGCATCTGGAGGCACGGGGGATAACGCCGGTGTGTCCGGGTTATCCCAGGGCACGATCCACATCAGGCGCACCGGCCCCGGTTCGTCGAGCCGGCAGTCGAGGTACAGGGCATGGACGCCCTGGGCGATCACGATCTGTTTGTTCTGGATGCCTCTTCCGCTGAAAAGCGTTTGTCCATCCAGCGTCATCAACACGTCTCCCGGTGCATCGACGTGCAGGGTGTACGTTCCATACTGTGGTGCAAACAATCCTCCTGTCCAGACGGCTTGAAGCGGGTATGCGACCGGCGGTTCGTCCTGCCAATCAAAGTCAATTGTCGCATCGACCCGGCGATGAGCGCTCATCTCGCCGCTTTGCAGCGAACTATAGCTGGCATCCAACCCCTGCACGGAGGTGATGGCCTCACGATCGAAAATGTACTTGAACAGGACGGTGCGATCGCTGCCGGAATGGTCGAATGTCTCAATTTGGACGTCGGGGTAAAGGCGTTTAGCGTCGTCTCGGACAACATTTGTATCGGGGGCGATGAAAAACAATACCCCTTCTTTGTCCGTGTTCTGGATGGGAAAAGCCATAGCCGGGTCAAAATGGCGATAGACCTGGTAGTCGGGTGCCAGGTACCGCGTTGCCAGGTGCGCTGTCAGCAACGGATCAAAACGCAGATCGTATTGCGCCTGGTATCGATTGATGTCCTGGGCCATGTGTGTCTCTGCCGGGTTGAACGCAGCCCAGGACGTGAAATCGTGAGCCCAGATGTGAAAATAGGTGATGCCTTCGGATAGTCCGATCGCCACCAGCAGCAAAAAAACGATCGATCTCAGATGCCTTTTGCTACCGGGCCCAAAGACGCGCTGCCATTCAGTAGCAAACCACTCGCATGTGAAACAGACCAGGATGTATGCTGCCGGCAGCGCGCCGATAGATCGCAACGACTGCGGAGCCTCGAAACTCACCGAAAAGATGCCGCCGCTGAGCGGGACGAGCAGCCACAGGATCACGAGTATAGAACGTAGATCGCGCCAGCGAAACAGGCAGATAATCGCACCGAGCACAAACAGCACCCCGCTTATCCGGTCCAACATCGCCAGCCCGGGCAGATTGTGCCGTCCGTTTGGATCACCCTGATAATTGAACATGAGCAAATGCTTGGCCGTGTTTGTGAGCACAGCCTGGATGGGATGAGCCTGCGCGGCAGGCTCTTTGAGTATCGAGATCCGTTTGGCACGGTCCCAGAACAGTTCGGGTTGTGCCAGGGCAAACTGCGCTACCGGGGCCACAACGATCAGCACGCCCAGCGAGAACAAGATCAGGGGTGTGCCCCAGGTCATCACCATATGTCCCAGCATTGTTTTCGCCGATCCAAGATGCCGGTGCCCTATCTGCCACAGCCACCGGCCAAGCCAGATCAACAAAAAACCACCTATGATGGCTGGAAAGATCCGTATCGGGCTGTAAAAGCACAAGCCTGACCCCAGCGCGGCTCCCGACCACGCAAACGCCGTCAGCCGGCCGGTGCGCAGCCCGCGCAGCAAAGCAGCCACCGTCCACAGTTCGAAAAAAGGCACTGTGACTCCGTGCATGCCGATCCGGCTCCAGTTTACGTCCCAACGCGAGACAGCAATGGTAAAGGCCAGGATCAATCCGATGTAGCGACCCGAGCCGTGCCATCCAAACAACTCGCGCCCGCAAAAATAGGCGGCGACCACGGTCAGCAAGCCAAACATAACGGCCACGGCACGGATAGCATACATCGAGTCGCCAAATAGGCGGAAGGAAAATGCGATCAAGTAGAGAAAATGGGCAGGCAGGTTCGTCGAATGTGCATATATGGGGCGGAGCTCAGGGTACTGCAAAAGTTGCCGCGCCCACAGGCCGTTATCAGCTTCGTCGTACCACAAGCCGTAGGGCAGCGATCGGAAACGGTAGAGACGGAAAAAAGCGGCGATCAATAGGATCAAGAAAAGCAGCAGCAGGTCGGCGCCAGCGATACCGGGATGAAATCGTCTTTTGACGCCGGATGCTGCCGGCAGCGTCAATATATGGATCGAGAGGATGAAAAGCAGCGCCGCTCCCAGGTACAACATCCACTTGACGGGGCCGGTTGTCTCCTCTCTGAAAAGCAAGAGCGAGAGAATGATCGACAGTCCGGCCGGACAAAAGAGGGCCATAAACCAGGCAAACCGTTTGCCGTTGACGCCGGTTTGCTCAAAGCGCGACCATTCGATGGTCGCCGGCGTGGGCGCCACGGCAAAAGCGAACACAATCACGGCAATCGCGTAAACGATCAGTCCGTCGGTTGGTTTCGGGGCGTGTGTCAAGCCCGGGTGCGCAAAATAACTCTGGGCGATCAGCCCCAAGACCAGGGCGGCAATGGCCAGCAAGATCGATGTCAGCGTGCGATTAGGTTGCTTACGTGACGAGGTTTTCATACAGGTCTGGTTCACCAAGTTCGGCTCTCTGGATCGCCATTGTATCACACCTGACAGGATTGGCAAATGCGCAAAACGCTGGCACGATGCGCTAAACGCATCGTGCCAGCGTCATCTCCCATACGCAAAGGCGGTTTTGAAACAGGCTTTATTGCGCAAAAGGTGCGAGCTTGAACACCCAGTTTGACAGCGGATCGGCGACATAGATGTAGCCATCGGCATCGATGGCGATGCCTGTAGGCCGCAGCAAGCTTTGTCCATCTGATTCGTGCTGGCCCAACGAAGTCAGAAACTTGCCGGCTGAATCAAAGATGAGCACGCGGCCGCCTTCCGGATCGGTAGCCAGGACGTGGCCGTTTGGATCTACGGCCACGTACGGCTTGTTCTCCAGCGATTGGCCATACCAGCTATCGATCTCCCAGCTCTGTGTGAAAAAGTGCTCGCTGCCACTAAACACCTGGATGCGCTGATTCCAGGTGTCGACGACATAGGTACGTTCTTGATCAGCAGAAGCGGCGGATGAAATGGCAATGCCGACCGGTTCGTCAAACTCACCACTATTGATCCCTCTGCCGCCCCACTGGGAGACGTATTCGCCGTTGGCAGTGTAAACCAGGATGCGTTTGTTGCCCGTGTCCGAGATGTACACCGTATTGTCGGACGCGATGGCGATGTCCCTCGGCCCCCATAGCAGATCCATTCCGCCGTTTGCCGAATCGACCGTGCCGTACTGTCCCCACATGGTCACAAATTCGCCGTCCGACGTAAACTTTTGGATGCGGTGATTCCACGTGTCGGCGACGTATACAAACCCATCAGCATCCACAGCAATGCCCCAGGGGTCGTAAAAGCCGCCTGCGCCGTTGGGCTGTTGGCAGCCTTCCAGACTCTCGTACATCTTGCACGCATGTCCCCAGGAGGTGATTGCCCGGCCGTCGCTGGAGAGTTTTTGAATGCGGTTATTGCCGCTGTCGGCGATATAGATCGAACCGTCCGGCCCAACCGCCACGTTGCGCGGCTGGTTAAACTGCCCGCTTTCCGTTCCCGGCATGCCAAAGACTGAAACGACGTTCATCGGCGTCTTGCGCTGCTCGTATGCCTCTTCGCTCTCACCGAGGTCTACTGCCCCGGCAGGGGCGACACCAAAGTCCCACAACTGGGCGGCGATGTCTTTGCGCACGTAAAAGGCAAACTTGTGCGATGGTTCCCAGTCAGCCAGCGACTGCTCGTATTTGCGATAGAACAACACGTCCAGGAATTGGCGCCGTTTTTCGGGATCTTGCATATCCAGGAAGAAATAGTTTTTGTTTGCCTGGCGATTTTCTTCGGCTGGCATGGCCAGTGAAAGGTTCATATAGTAATCCTGGTGCGGCCACCAGATCAGCTTACGATCAAAACGATAGTACTTTGTGCCAAGGAAAGGCTCTGTTGCCGAGATTTCGGCGTTGCCCACGACCAGCACGGGCACATCGGTCGATTCGCGGCTCGGATCGCGCCCATAAAAGACCCGGTTGGGAAAGTTGGTGTCAAAATACCATTCAAAGGGCCATGTCGCGTCCGAACTGTACGCAAATTTGATCGATCGCTCGTCACCATACAAACGGCGCGATATCTCTTGTAGTTCCCTGACCGTCTGTTTGACGTCGGGCGTGCTGTGGGCGTAGACCAGAAACTCTTTGGCCGTGTCATAATTGATGTAACTGGCCATCCAGGCATAGCGGATGGTCAGCAGGGAAAACAACAACAGGATGGAGACAAACGTCACCCGCCAGGTAGCGGCCGCACCGATGCGATCCCGGATCTTCCAGGCTGCGAAAAGCAGCGCGCCGCCGGTGACCAGGGCAAACAGCCACTTGCCGGTATCGTTGATGTCGTTGATCGACACGCCGCCAAACGCTTGCCCAAAGAGGGGCAGGAAGAGGACCATGCCCAGCGCCAGCAAGATGATCGGCACCAACAGCGCCAGAACCAGCCCACCTTTGCGCCACGTCTCGCGCCAATCGATGCCGGCAACGACATCATTTACGAAACGTCCGGTGAGCACGATCATAGGCTGGACGACGTGGACCATCATCCAGGGCATCTTTTCGCCGGCCCAGCTATAAATCACCCACGCCGACAGCGTCCAGTACACACAGTAAGCGACAAAAGGCAGCAGTGGCGTACCTTCTTTATCTTCCTGGGCGTCCAACTCGTGCTGGTGGTTCACCTTGCCCGTAACCAAATAGGTGACGATGGCAATCAGTCCGAACCCAATGGGCAAAAACTCGTACAGTGGGGCAACGATGAAATAATAAAACCACGGTTGTCCCGCTCGTTTGACCTCTTGTTGGGCCAGCCAGTACGTGATCGCGCCGGCCGTACCGCTGCCCAGCCCTTTGGGGTTGGTGAAAAAGGTGGTATAGAGCAGCACAAAGGGGATGACGACTACCGCCAGGGTGATGTACATCACTTTGTCGCTGAATTCGGCCGGGATCCATCCCCGTTGACGCGCATAGCCTTTCAGTATCCACCAGCCATAGCCGCCCGCGCTGGCACCAAGGCCGGCGACCACGACTTGCAGGATCAAGAAAACCTGCGGCGTCAGGATGCCTTCCGGCAACTGGGCCACAAGCAGCCACAAAAAGCCGCCCACTGCCGCGCAGCAAATAGCCAAAGTGGCAATGGCCACGACGTATGCAGTCACGAGCGTTAGCGGCTTGTTGAGCCTTTTGTCACGCTTGATCAGGGTCCAGCTCAAAAGGAGTGAGATCAGGATCCCGACCGGTAAAAACAAAAATTCGATTGTTTTCTTGATCTTGTCTGCGCTTTCTCCGGTCACGTCTTCAGGCATGCTGGCGTTAAGGACCAGCAGCGCGACGAGCAACGCGATGAGCAGCACCGTACAGCCGATGTAAAGGGCGCGCGAGATTTGTTGGCTGAACATCTGCTGGGCGAACAGAATGACTACGAACGTAAGGCCAATGAACCCGGTGATGTAGGCCGTTTCCTTGGTGCACAAAGAAAGGGTGACCGCCAGCCCGCCGAGGTAGAGCCACTTGGGGTGGCGCGAGTCCATATAGCGGAACAGGGCAATGGCCATCAGCAGGGCCCAGACCATCATATAAATGTCGTTGCGGATATAGCGTGCGTGGTACAACGTGGAGGGCGAGATCAGCGTCAAGGCCGAGACGACCAACGCACCTACCCGGCCCAGTTCTTTGCGCAGCAGCGCCGGCAGCAGCACCAGGATCACGCCAAACGTGGCGGTTGATATGCGCGCCGTGAAATCGCTCGTCCCGAACAAAAAGTAAAACAGCGCGTTGATGTGGAACAGGAATGGCCCGTGCATCATCGGATTGTGCTCGTAGCCATCTCCGGCGTATAGTTTCCACGAATAGAGCGCGTGCAAGCTCTCATCGTGGCTCTGCGTGCGCGCACCCAGGTTGGTAAAGCAGGCCGCTATCGCTATCACCCCGAGCAGGATGTACAGCGCTACTTCGAGATTGATGTGCCAACGCTCAAAAATGGAGGTATCTAACAGGTTCGATCTTGATTCGGTTTTGTTCATGTCCCTTCACCACCTTGTTTCATTCAAAAATCACACACCGGCCGATGCCGTATTTCGATTCGTCGTTGTCATTTTCTAGTCGGTAGTTGCTACTTGATCTTGTGCCTGGATCCACAGGATCACGCTTTCCAACTTGATCGGAAAGGTTATGCTCTTGCGGTACAGCAGCCAACTCAGGCGATCGTTGTCGGCCAACAAGTTTGGCTGCCACCACTTGCGGATCACAAAGTCTTGCCCGGTATATTGATCGCCCAAAGTAGGATTCTTTTGCTCAGAGGAGGTCAGGATCATAGGCGTCCTCACCTGTTCTGTCAACGTGTCAACAAAGGTGACGTCCTCCCAATCGCGCAGGTACCAACGCCACACCGGGCCCAGGCTGGCCTGGACCGTGACCGGCATCGAGATTGGATAACCTGCGCGCTGCGAGCCAAGTTGTCTCATGACCCGCAAGGCGTCTCGAATGCCTTCGTAAGCTACTGTGTGCACGTGCGGTTCGCGGGGGTCGTTCGCGCGCCGGAAATTCAGCTCAACGGATGACGAAAACGCAATCAGCAACAATACCACAACCAACACGCCGCTCGCCGCCCGCCAGGCTGGAGACGGTCCAAACCAGGCCAAAAACAGACCGCTCAGGACAATGATCAAGGTGATCGCCAGGAGCCACAACCACAGAAACTGGTTCGCTTCGGGCCGCGCAATGTACAGCGCGCGCGCATACAGTGCCGTCTCCAGGCCCAGGTAAGCGATGAGCACCAGGGCTACAGAAAAAAAGAGCCCTTCACGTTCCAGGCGCGCTTCTTTTTGCCAGCTGCTTGCCAGGTTGTCGATCGCGCGGCCGGCAGGAAAGGCCAGCAGCGCGCAGAACAGAGCCACATCGCCCGCATTGCGCCCGCCGGAGAGCAGGGCCGCCAAGACCAGTCCAATTGCCATCCAGGTCAGGATGGACGTCTCGTCTTTGCGGATGACCAGGTCGATTGCCCCAATCGCGCCAAAGACGAGCAGCAGCGGTTCGTAGAGCAAAAGCGCGCTGAGTGGATAGGTCCACGACTGTCCGTTGACGACGGGCGCCAGGTGGGCAATCCACTGCGCCGGAAAATCGGCCCAGGTGCCCAGTCCGCGCACGTTGAGGGCCAATGCCGTAGCCAGGAGCAGCAGGGCGCTTCCCAGGACGAGTGTAAAGCGTTTCCAATCGATGGGGTGTTCCGCATCCGCTTCAAACAGGTTGCGTCCAAACAGGCCTTTTTCTACTACCCAGGCCAGTGCCTGCACGATGAGTACGCTGATCACCCGTGGGTCGGCCAGGAATGCGATGGCGTCCAGTACGGCGATGGCCCACAGATAGGCCGGTTTTTTCGTTTGTTGGTAGGATAGCCAAAGGACCATTGTGCCCAGCATACAGGCGATGAGCAACGTGGCGCCATCGCCATAGCGCGCACTGTAGACCAATGTGGGCGAGATGGCCAGGATCAGTGACGTGGCCAACGCTCCGACGCGTCCCAACCGCGTGCGCACCAAGTAGGGCAACAGGACCATCGCGCTGCCGGCCAATGCCGGCCAAAGCCGCGCGGTTGTGTCGCTCGCACCAAACAGGGCGAACAACAGTGCCTGTCCGGTCAGCAGCGCCGGACTATAGCTCCCGGCCGGTTCGCTACCGCTGGCAAACTGCCAGGCTTGCCAGGCGTTGGCCGCTTCCTGCGTTTCCATCAACCGGGCATCCAGCGCGCCCAGGCGCAGCACCAAGGCGATCAAGGCGATCGTGACGTACAGCGCCACCTCGATGGTCAACCGCGGATACAAACCATCCGAGGGGAAAATGTCTCTTTTCTTCGTTGAACTGCTTTCTTGCATATCCTATCCTCTCACAAAATCAGATTGCAAATAGCAAAGGACGAAATTTGTTATTGTCTTTTGTAAATGACCGTGTTACCCTCTCGGAACGCCACGTCCATAAAGCGATCGAATTTTTGCACCGCACTGCCAAACTCGGCACGCTCCAGGTAGCCAACGATAACATAGGTCACGTCGTATTTGTCCATGATGCGCTTGGCATCGGCAATGCTGCCGCTGTAGAGTGTATTCACGTCCTGCTCTCGCTCTGCGATCTCGTCGTGCAGGGCGTGCCACTGCCCTTCGTGCCCCGTCCAGCCCATCACGGCCGGCAGTCCCGTACGGCTCGAGATGCGCGCATATTCATAGGAAAACGAGCCACGCACCATTTCCACGATGACCGGGCCCGGTGTATGGGCGGGGTTCGCCGGCACGTTTTCGTTCAGCCACTGTACCGCCGCATATTCTTCGGGCTGTTCGCGGGCCACAAAGGCCAGGCCATCCAGCGTCGCCGGGCCAGCAAACCCGCCCGTGCGGTTGATGCTCATGCCCAGCGGGTACAACAGCCCGCCAAAGATCAACAGCGCGCAGACCAGTCCAAAAAGGGATCTGCCGACTGCTTTTGCGCCACCGCCAGTCGTGCCCTCCAGCACGTCGTACATCCCGAAAGCTGCCGTCAGTCCCAGCAGTGCCCAGGCTTGAAAGTAGAATTTAAAAACGGTGTTCATACGCGTGCCAAACGCATCGCGCAGGTAGACAAACTCGACGCTGAAAATCAGCATCAAACCGGTAAAAGCGAGCAGCATAACAAAGAGCGTGCTCTGCGGCGGAGCGTCGATCTCGTTGCCGTGTTCGGCATGCCACGTGCGGGTGAAATGTTTGAGCCACCGTGGAAAGGTGGTGCGCACCAGCCAGAACAGGATCGCGGCGATCATCAACGAAACGATCAGGAATGTCCACGGCCCGGCGGGCATACGAATTTCTTTGAGCTGCTGGGGCAGCAGGCCCAGGCGAATGCGCAGGCTGATCTGGATCAGCGAGCCCAACGTTTGCGGTCCCAGAAACTGCTGCACCTGAGGGTTGGCCAGATTGTCATCAATATAGGTGCGGATCGATGGCGAAAGCGTGACCGGGATCAGGACCAGCGCCAGCAGCAGCGGGAAAAAGAGCATCGTGCCCACCCAGGTCGGCAGTCCCTGGCGAAGCAGCGAGCGCCGGGTCACGGTGCCTTTGCGCCACAAGCCAACCAAGACCACGACCAGCCACACGACCAGGACGACGAAGAAAGTGCCGAACATCAAAAAGAGGTGGGCAAAACGCGAGACGTTGAACAGGTTGGGCAAAATGCCGGTGCCGGCCTTGGGGCGGGCGTAGAGCCAATAGGGCAAGTACAGGAGCACGCTGGCCAGCAAGAGTTCGACCGCGCGATAGATCACCTGGTTCAGCCAAAAGGGCGATCGCCTGGGTATGGATGCTGGCTCAGCGTCAGTGCCGGTTTCTGAAACCGGCATAGAAACCGGGTTTTTCGCAAAAACCCGGTTTCTTATGCCAGCGATGGCCCGCTCGATCCAAGTTTGGGAATCGAGACCCGGATTAAAGTACCGGTTCAGCCCATAGGCGACGACAAGGATAAAAAAGTAAAAGGGCATGTCCCAGGTGTTGAGAAAGCCGACCGCCCCCAGGCAGAGATAGACCAGCCACCACATCGCTTCTGGCAAGGCTGTCTTGACCAGCAGCAGGTTAAACGCCAGGGCGATCAACAGAAAGACGAACGGGTAGGCCAGGACGTGGGGGTGCATATCGCCCAGCAAAAAGCTAAAAGCCGGAAATTCGTCGATCACTTCCATATCGTTGCCGGTCAACCCCTTGTCGTGGATCACCCGTGAAGCGCGCCACCACCACCAACCATCGGTCGGGTACCACGTCTCGCTGACCGTGCCGTTACGGATCAGGTTTTTGACGTCGATCCATTCCCAAAAGGGGCCGGTGACATTGCCCGGTTCATTCCCCTTGACGCCGATGCCGTTGGCGTGGGCGAATTCGAGCACGCCCTCAAGGTTGCCGGCCAAAGGGATCAACAGAACGGCGATGATGCCATAGACGATCGCCATACGGACAGCCGTCTCGGCTCGGCGGCGCTGGGCGGCAACGTGTACCAGATTGTAGGCTACGCCGAACGCGCCGCTGGCTGTCAGGGCGAACAGTGTGGCCGTCCCCAGGTTAAAGGCCAGGCTTGCCGGGACGCCGCTAAACTTGGCCAAGGTGGCGATCATGATGTAGCCAAAATAGTAATAGCTGATGCTATAGCCCGACATCCAGGGATCGTAGGCCGGAAAACGGTCGCTGCGCATAATGGCGTTGAGAAAGGCAAATTCCATCGGCTTTTCAGTGATCGCAATGTTGGGATCAACCATTTTGTACGCTACCCACAGCACAAAGGCCAGGGTAAAAACAAGTTCGACGGTCAGAATCGTGATCCAGTGTTCACGCATCCAGGAGAACAGATTGTGCCCGGCGTCGGTTCTGCGCTGCCGGTAGAGCAAGATGGACAAAG
>JAFGJF010000688.1 GCA_016929205.1 Anaerolineae bacterium | reverse complement strand
TGTGGATCAACTTTGGGCCGGGGATCATGGCCGGGTTCATGGGGGCAAAGGTGAACTGTGTGACCGAGCCATCGGAAACGACCTGGTTCAGCCCGCCCGGCGAGGTCGATTTGCCGGACAGTCATTTCGAGTACGATCCCGGCAACGTGTGGTGGCAGCGGGTGCAGGCGGTGACGGCCGAAGTGGTGGCGCGCTGGGACGGCCAGGTGGCGGTTGGGCACACCGACCTGGGTGGCAACCTCGATATTCTGGCCTCTTTTCGCACGACCGACAAGCTGTTGTACGACCTGGTCGATCAGCCGCAAGAGGTCGAGCGGCTGGTTGGCGAGATCACGGCGTTGTGGCTGCGCTACTATGACGAACAGGATGCGCTGGTTCGCCCAACGTGTCGCGGCACGAGCTGCTGGACGCCGCTGTGGTCGCCGGGAAAATGTTATATGCTGCAGTGCGATTTTTCGTACATGATCTCACCGGCGATGTTTGAACGTTTTGTGATGCCCGACCTGGTGGCCTGCTGTGACCACCTGGATCATGGATTTTACCACCTTGACGGCAAGGGTGAGATCCCTCACCTCGATATGCTGCTCTCGATCGACCGCCTGCGCGGCATCCAGTGGATTCCTGGCGATGGGCAGCCTCCGCCCGATCAATGGCTTCCCTTGCTCAAGCGGATCCGCGATGGCGGCAAGCTGTGCCAGGTTTTTGTCAGCCCCGATGGCGCGAAAACGATCGTCGAGAACCTGGGCGGCAAGGGGTTTATGCTGGTCGTGTCTCACATCGGCCAACTGAACGAGCCACAGGACGCGGCGGCGTTTTTAAAGATGCTTGAGCAGGTGGATGGTGGGAAGTGAGGGGAGGAGAAGTGTGATGAAAGTCGCGATTGTATTGTTTGCCAGTCTCGAGCCGCCCTGCAAGGTGATGCATGCGTTTATTTTTGCTCGCGATATCAAGGCGCGAGGTGGGGAGGCCAGGATCATTCTTGAAGGGGCCGCGCCCGAGCTGCTGCTGGCTTTGCCCAATCCCGAGCACAAGATGCACGCTCTGTACGTCAAGGTCAAGCAAGAAGGGTTGATCGCCGGGGCGTGCAAGGCGTGCGCGCTGCAGGCCAAGGCGGTCGAGGCTGCCCGGGCAGAGGGCATTACCCTGATCGACGATGCATTTGGCCACGTCAGTCTGGCACCGTTTATCGAGCAGGGATTTCAAATTGTGACATTGTGAGTGATCGGACCCAGGGTTTGCCCTATCGTTGGCGCAAATCCGCGAGTTGTTATCTAGAAGGAGCTAGTGCACATGACCGATGTGAACGAACGACAAAAACTGCTTGAACTGTACGAGCCGCTGCGCGTGGCCGACGTGCGCGACGGCATGGATTGGTGTATGATGCACCATTATGGATCGATGTCACCCGGCATTCGCCCCCTGTGGCGGACGAAAGCCTGTGGCATTGCCCGCACGGCGCGTTACGTGCCTTTCCAGGGAGAGATGCCCAAGATGACGCCGGAAGAATATACCAAGTGGTCGGGCTGGTATTACGGCAACGTCTGTACCTACCCGTGGATGAAAGAGATCCAGCCCGGCGATTTCTGCGTGATCGATCAGAGCGGGGTGGACGTGGGCTTGATGGGCTCGAACAACTCGCTGGCCGGCGTGCGCGATGGCGCGCGAGGTTACGTCACCAACGGCGGCATGCGCGATACCGACGAACTGATCCTGCAAAAGGTTCCCTTTTGGTCGGTCATGATCTCGCAAGGTATGGTCCAGGGGCGGCTGCAATTCGACAGCATGGACATCCCGGTCAGCGTCGGCGGCGTGGTGGTTCACCCCGGCGATGTGGTCGTGGCCGACGGCGACGGGGTGATCGTTGTCCCGCGCAAGCTCGCCTTTGACGTCGCCCAGTACGCCCACCAGGAGCTGCGCAACGACAAGGTGGGTCGGCGCAAGCTGTACGAGTCGCTGGGGATGGAACTGGACGATACCGTGCTTTAAGCTTGAAAGGAGAGAACAATGTTGGTTATTCCTGCCTACTTGGTGGACGGTGTTCCTGTCGTGCGCACGATGATGATCTCTTTCCGGCGTGGCGATTATGTGATCGAAGAACTGCGCGCCTTTTTCGAAAAAGAAGAGATCGACGCGGCGTTGATCACCTCTGGGATCGGCTCGTTCGATATCTGCAAGCTGCACACGATCACCAACACCGGCCTGCCTCCCGAGGAGCGCTACCTGACCCTGGAAGGACCGATCGAGGTGGGCTCGTTGCAGGGCTCGGTGGCGGGCGGCGAGCCGCACATTCACGTCGTCGTCCACGATGTGGCCAAGGACGAGATGCACGTTGGGCACCTGGAGGAGGGCTCACGGGTCTGTTTCCGCGCCGAGCTGGGTGTGATCGCGCTCGATGGGGTCAAGACCAAGCGAGTGGCCGATCCCGAGACCCATCTGACCGACATCGTGCTGGCAGAATGAGAGAGGTGAGGGATTATGGATGATTTGGCAAAGATTGTCAGGCTGGCTCCATCGACGTTGGATCGTTTCCGGCTCGATGGCAAAGTGGCACTGGTGGTCGGCGGGACGAAAGGACTGGGGCAGGCGATGGCCCTGGCCCTGGCTGCGGCCGGGGCGGACGTCTGTGTCGCCAGCCGCGGGCCGGAAGGGCTGCAAGAGACGGCCGAAGCGATCGCCAGCCTGGGGCGCAAGGGGACCTCGTTTGCTCTAGACGCCACCGATGAGGCACAGGTTGAGGCACTGGTCGCCTTTATGCTTGACAGCTATGGCCGCATCGACATCCTGGTCAACAGCCAGGGGATCGCCATTTTGCACCCGATCGCCGAGTTTGACACCGAGGACTGGCAGCGGGTGATGGACACCAACGTCAAGTCGCTGTTCCTGTGCTGCAAGCACGTGGGGCGGGTGATGCTGGCGCAGGGTAAAGGCAAGATCATCAACATCTCGTCGGTGCGCGGCTTCCAGGGGCGCGCACAGGATGCCGCCTATGCGCCCAGCAAGGGCGCGGTGAACCAGCTTACGCATTCGCTGGCGATCGAGTGGGGACCGCAGGGCGTCAACGTCAATGCCATCGCCCCGGTGTTCACCCGCACAGCCATGGCTGCACCCTTTCTCGACGATCCAGCCAAGAGCGCCTGGGTCTTGGGGCGCATCCCGATGAAGCGCGTCGGCGAGCTGGACGATCTGTTCGGGCCGGTGGTGTTCCTGGCTTCGGAGGCATCAAATTTCGTGAACGGCCACGTACTGCTGGTCGACGGCGGGTGGATTGCGGCGTAAGGAATGTAGCTTTTTCAATTTGATCCTTGATAGGAGGAACCATGAACAAGCGTATCGTTTTGATCGGCGCAGGCAGCGCGCAGTTTGGGTACGGGACGATGGGCGACATTTTCCAGAGCAAGGTACTGGAAGGCAGCCACGTCGTGCTGCACGACATCAATCCCAACTCGTTGGCCGTGGTCGAAAAGACGGGACAGCAGTTTATCGAGGAGCACGACCTGCCCTTTACTCTGTCGGCGACGACATCGCGTCCCGAGGCGCTGGTAGGGGCGGATTTTTGCATCAGTTCGATCGAAGTGGGCAACCGTTTTGAATTGTGGGAGCAGGACTGGCGCATTCCCCAGCAGTACGGCATCCGCCAGGTGTACGGCGAGAACGGCGGCCCGGGCGGCCTG
>JAFGJF010000687.1 GCA_016929205.1 Anaerolineae bacterium | reverse complement strand
TGACCCGGCCCTGCGAAACCACGAACAGGTCGAGTGTGCCGTAGCCGATGTCAATGATACCGGTGTCCTGCAGAAACTCGTCCTCGCTGCGTACCCACTGACCGCTTTGGTTCATTCCCCATTCAAAAAACGCGCCGACCGGCTGGGCGGCAAACTGGACGCCGGTGATCGTGATCCGACTGGTCTGCCCGTTGACGGTGAAGCGGTGCTCGCCCAACAGCCAGCTCTTGACTTCACGCTTGAATGTCTTGGCGTTGTCACCCTTGAGCTTGTCCACTGGCACGCCGAGGATCAGTGTCCCTTCATGCTCGTGCGGACTCTGCAAGTCCGATGATGGGCCAAGCAGCTCGTGAAAGGCGGCGTATGTGACACAGCGCGTCTCCATCGTGTTGGCGAAACGCCGGTCATCGACGCGCTGCACCGGCTCTTTGCAGTAGGCGCGGACGTTATGGCCGGTGAGCACATTGAAAATGCCATCGTAGGAAACGACATACGGTTCCTGCTGCCCGCGCCGGCGACGGCGCTCCATCCCGCCCAGGTCGAGTTCGCCGGAGCGGGTGTCGCCCATCCCGGCGACGTTGGGGATGAGGCTTTGCCGGATGTTGCCATCCGGCAGGATGATGGCGCACTTGTCGGTGCCGTTACCAATGTCTTTTGCCATTTTGAATTTCATGGTTTCCCCTTGTGTTTTATCGATCTGTTTGAACGATCGTGCGCAGCGCGACCACGATGCCGGCGATTTGCGTCCAGTTGCCCAAAACGACCATCACGACGACAACCAAGACCGCCACGACAAAGCCCAACCCGCCGACTAGATTCCAGGTGCGAATCTCGGTTTTCTGCTTGCTTTCGCCGTTGAGGACAAAGTACAGCATCTCGTCCTGGCGTTCCTCACTCTTTTGCAGCGCGTAGAAGGTCATATCGACGCTGCGTTTCTGCACATAAGCGTCGGTCTCTGCGCCGATGATCGTGCTTTGGCCCTCGTACGCTTCACGAATCTGGGCGGCCTTCTCTTTTTCGGCCTCCATCGTCGCGGCGACCTCGACCTGCCGGGCGGCGGTCGTGGCCGCGACCTGGGCCTGATGCACCTGGGCGCGCTGCGATCCAATCGTACCGGCCGAGGCAGCCAGGACGCAGCCGACCAGCAGCAGGGCGACGATGACGGTGACTGAAACGTTTTTGCTCATGTACATAGTGCTGCTCCTCCTTTTTGAACCGCTAGCTCACCACAATGATTGTGTTCTGGTTTGTTGTACTTGTGCCCGGCTTGGGATGCTGTGGTTAACTCCCTCGTCCAAGAATATCGTGTGCCATCGTATTCCACGATGTTTCACCTTATTCTACCTTAATTTATTCAAAAATGACTTAGGCATTGATATTCCACCGGCACGGCTGCCAGGCCATCTCAAAAACTGAATGATAGTAGCTGTGCCAGTGTTTCACTCTTGCTGTGCCGTGCCACTATTCTCCAAAATGCTCGGCAACATCTGCGATCAATGCGTTAGTGCAAACAGCAGGATCGTTAGGATTGTTGCGAGGCATCAGCCAGCCGCCTTCTTGCAGTTTGTCTACGAGTGGTGTGATAGAGCGGCGCGAGAACTCGACACCCGCTGTCTTGATTGCATCAAACAGTGGGTTAACCGACAGCCGTCCATCCAGTTCATCCACCGCCACGCGCAGCACTTCCCATTCGATCTCGGTCAAGGGCGGCAGTTCGCCAGTTGGCTGCTGTGGGATAAAGAGATCGACAGGCTCGCGCATATCCCAGTCATCCGCATCTGCGTCATCCGCTTCTGACGCTGTTTCGTCTACCGCTTCGATGTCCAACTGCCGCGCTGGCGATTGTTTGCTTTGGCGCAGGTGGTCGGCGATGCGCTCGGTCAGTGCGTCGGGCACATAAAAGCCCTGAAACTCGACCAGGTTGAGGTCATAGCGGAGCAGAAACCGTCCCTTGACACGCGGCAGTCGGTGCGCGCCTTGACCGTTGATGTTCTGGCCCAGAATGACCTTTGAGTGCTCCGGGCTGCTGACGTAAAACCCAACCCGTGTCGAGAGGTTGCCTCTGATTTCGGTAGGCACGTACTCAAATTTGGGGTTTTGCGTTGACAACACCAGAGTGATCCCTAGCGCCGTGCCCTTGGAGGCCAGCCGGATCAGCGGGATGTAGATGCGCTTGTCCACCAGCGACAGGTCGGTTAGCTCATCGATAATTGCCAGGATCATCGGCAACGGTTTTTCGCCTGCCGCGATCAATCGCTCGTTGCATTGGGCCAGGTTGCGCACCTTGACCCGCTTGAATACCTGCCGCCGGCGCTCCATCTCGCGCACCAGCGCCCTGAACACGCCTGCCGCCTCGTGCGCTTCCTCGGCGATTGGGGCGATCTGGTGCGGGATGCCGTCCCAGACGTTGAACTCGACGCCCTTGGGATCGACAAAGACCACGGCCAGTTCGTCCGGCGAGTAGTAGGGCAGTAGGCTGGACAGCATCGTGTTGAGGAACGTTGTCTTGCCCATCCTGGTCGCGCCGCCGACGAGCATGTGGTTGGTATCGAACAACGACAGATAGAGCGAGCCACGATGATTGACGCCGACGGCCAAGTTGTACAGCGGGCGGTGGCGCGCGTCACGCGCGGGCGGGCGCTTTTTCCAATCCAGGTTGGCCAGCAAAGGCAGTGGTTGGGGCGGCTTCTGTGGGATGCAGTAGGTCAGACCAATCGTGTTGAGCCGCTTGACCTCCATGCCCAGAGAGGCGGTAAGGTGGTGCAGCGTATCAGGATGCGCCAGCTTTTTAACCGAGACCCTGGGCGGCAGGCTGTTCATGTCGACTTCGCCGGCCCAGTAGTAGCGGTCCGAAGTAAAGCCGTGACCACGAAAGCTGATCTCGACGACGCTGCCGTCTTGGGTCTTGTAGCACATGCCCAGGTGGGTCAGGTTGGCGCGGATCGACTCGGCGTAATTGCGGCCAAGTGCGATCTCTTGCGGTGTCAACGGCTTGATTGGTGTCTGGTTTTTTGCCTGGGTCATTGTTCCACCCCCGTTAGTTCTGGTCGGCCATCTTGGTTTCTTGGACCGTTGGCGTGACATCGATGATCGACGGTTCGGCCTCGCCTTGAGCGACCAGCAGCCGCTCGATGTGGCTGCTGGAGACGCCGAGCAGATTCGGCTCAGGGATCGGCCGGTAGAGGCGGCCACCGGGGATCAGCATCGATTGCTGCCCGCCGCGCCGGCCGCCGGTTG
>JAFGJF010000686.1 GCA_016929205.1 Anaerolineae bacterium | reverse complement strand
TCGATCTCGGTCTGCGACAGCGTAAACAGGTCGTCGATCAACCGCTGCAAGCGTTCGACTTCGCCCTGCATCGCCTCCAGATCGTGTTGCAGCGTAGGCGGCGGATCGTCTTGCCAGTGCGCCAGCGTCGATTCCAGCATCGCTCGCATCGTCGCCACCGGCGTCCGCAGTTCGTGAGAGACATTGACCACTAGCTCGCGGCGCGATTCAAGCAGTTGCGTGACCGTGTCGCGCTCCGTTTCCAGGTCGGACATCGTCCGTGCCAGCTCGCCAGCCATGGCATTCAAGTCAGCTTGCAGTTGGGCCACTTCATCCTCGCCCATCACCTCCACGCGTGCCTCGTAATCGCCTGCCCGCCACGATTTTGCTGCCTTGGCCAGTTTCTCCAGCCGGTGTGTCGTTCGACGGGCGACAAAGAACGAAAAAACCGCCGACGGCGGCATCACCACCGCCAGCCCCAAAAAGGTAAACACGACCATCACGCTCACCGCCGGGAAAATCGTGTGCAGCAGGCGCGTGGCAAACGACACCGCGGGAGCGGCCGCTTCAGATGGCGTCGCATTGGGAAACAGCAGCACCGAGAGCATGAGCACCGAGTAAACAATGACCATCACCACCAAGACTGTGATCAGGTGCGCATGGGTTATCGCCCACAGCATCCGCCGCCGCCGCAGCCGGTTCCAAAATACCCACAGGCGCACGCCAACCCGCGCGATCAGGTAGCCAACCCCGGTCATCGACCGGATCAGGCTGGCTGTACCGGTCCCCATCGTCACACGCCAGATCGCATCCCAGCCCAGCCAGCGGGCGGGCAGTCCCAGTCCGACGGCCATCACCAGGCTCACCGCCACCCCCGTAGCCAGTTCCCACAGCCCTTGTTTCCACCAAGCGTGCTGTGACAGGCGGGCACGAAAGACGACCCACAGGCCGCATGCGGCGCAGAGCAGCAGTGTGCCGTTGGATAGGGCTGCGCGGGGAATCGCGCCTGTCAGGCGAAAGAGGACAAACAACAGTAGCAAGCCCAGCACCCACATTTCGGCCAGTGCCCACAGTGGATGGATGGCGAGAAAGACGCGGGGGAAATAGGTCTGGCGTCTCGGACGCAGTGCCGTCATCGCCCGCTCTCCAGGGCCACGAGCCGGTACCCCACCCCCCACACCGTTTCAATTGTTTCCCCCATCTCACCCAGCTTTTTTCGCAGCCGAAGGATGGCATTATCCACCGACCGGTCTCCGGTCACGTAATTCTCACCCCACACCGCGTCCAAAAGATACGAGCGGCTGAACGCCCGCCCCGGATTGCGCATTAACAGATGCAGCAGATCGAACTCGGTGCGGGTCAAGTCGAGCGGCTTGCCGCCCAGCGTTGCCGCATATGCCTCCGGCTCCAGGCAAAGCGATCGGTATTGCACCACATGTGCAGCCGGCTGCCGGTCGGCCTCCAGGATCTGCTGCACGTGTGCGATGCGCCGCAGCAGCGCGCGCACGCGGGCCACTAATTCGCGCACGCTGAACGGCTTGGTCAGGTAATCGTCGGCCCCCACCTCCAACCCGATCACGCGATCCAGCTCTTCGCCCCGCGCGGTCAGCATCAACACCGGCACGGCCGACGACAGATCGCCCGCCTGCCCCTGCCGGATGCGCCGCAGCACGTCCAACCCATCCAGCTTGGGCAGCATCCAGTCCAGAACGACCAGGCTCGGTTGGTGCCGCGCAAACAGGTCCAACGCTGCAAGCCCATCTGCGGCGTGCACCACCCGGTAGCCGGCTGTCTGCAGTTCGCCGATCACAATGTCCGCCAGCTTTTTTTCGTCTTCCACCAAAAGAATGATATCCATCAGGCGTCCTATTTCCCATCTATGCTGATGTAGGGCGGCTTTTCCATAGCCGCCACCTAAGGCACCAAGCACTTGTGACCGAATCTCAGATACCGTCCAGCAGTGCCGCGATTTCAAGTTCCGACAGGCCTTCCCATTGCGCCGTTTTCATATCGATCTGCCCCTGGTTGTCAAACACAATCCCTTCTTGCTCCAACAACAAACGCTGCTCGTGGAAGTGAACCTTGCCTTGCGAGGTCACGACGCGGAACCATGGCACACCTGAGCCTTCCTTTAATCCCCTTAACGCCCACCCCACCGTCCGCGCCCCCCGGGGATAGTCCAGCATCCTGGCAATTTGACCATAGGTTGCCACTTTTCCTGGCGGAATCTGGCGTACCACCTGGTGAACCCGCTCAAAAAAGCTTGTATCTGGCATGGCAGAACACCCTCCTGTGCACCTTTCGCGACATATTGACGAACCCAATCCCATCAAACCGCGATCATTTTAACACACTTTTGTGCCAGGGCAAGTGCAGCGCCATATTCCATTTTTGGGACACATGATGTACAATAGCGGCTTCCAGCATCCCCTCAATAGATAGGGGCGAACCCTTGTGGTCGCCCTCTTGATAACAAACGACGAGGTCGAGCAAACAATGAACAACAACCTGATCGGCATCAACCAGGCCCCCATCTCGAGTCGGAACGCATTTCAGCAACTCGAACGACAATTGGCCCATTTCCAATCTCTGGGCTTTTCGTTGGTCGAGATCGATATAACCCCGTTTCATTTGATCATCAACGGCGAGATCCATCGCCCGTCATTGGACACGTTCCTGGCCGTCGTCCGCGATTTCGACCTCCACTACAGCGTCCACGGCCTGCAGCGACTTAACCTGGCCTACGACTCGCGCCACGCCCTGTGCCGCCAGATTATGCGCTGCCAGATCGAGATCTGCCGGGCCATGGGCGCAATGTGCCTGGTTTACCACAGTGGGCTGCAGGCGCTGGACGAAGCACGCTATGGCGTGCGCCGCACGTTGCTGGACGATCGCGAACTGGCTGCCGGTGCACGACAAGAAGTGTTGGCCTTGAAGGAATTGGCGCCCATCGCCGAGGATGGTGGCGTGCTCATTGGCATGGAAAACGGCGACACACACCAGTGGGAACACGACCTCATCGCCCGCTTTGGGCAGCCTCGTACTGCCCTGTCACACCATCACCCTCGGATCCACATCGAACCGATCGTGCGCCAGATCCAGGCTATCGATCGTCCCAACGTCGGGCTGACCCTCGATGTCGGCCACCTGCACATCGCTGCCCACGATATGGGATTCGACTACCTGGAAGCGATCGAACAAGCCGCGCCGTGGCTCAAGCACGTCCACCTCAGCGACAACCTGGGCCAGGTGGATCGCGGATTCGACAACGAACCCGACCGCTGGGCATTTGGCGAGGCCGATATCCACATGCCGCCCGGCTGGGGTGCCATCCCATACCGTGAGATTTTCGCCCGCTGGCCCGATTACAGCGGCGCGATCATTCTAGAGATCAAGTCGAGTTTTGGCGATTATGCTGAGGAAGGGCTGCATACGCTGGAAAATCTGCAGAGTTGTTAGTGTCGTCTTCCATACCAGCGTCCCTGCACTGCGATGGTCTTCATCGCCTGCGTCCTTGCGTTACTCTTTTTCCGGCAGGGTCGCCAAACGTGAGAGATCCTGGGCCTGAAACCAGCTCAGTTCCCACGGGCGAGCCATCCATCTGCCGTGCAGCAGGACTGGTTCCCAGAAAGGCGGCGCTCTCAACGACTCGCCGCCGCGAACGATCACCCACGTCTTGCCATCCCACAGGTAAAATCCCTTGCCGCCCGTCCAGCCAGGCAGCCGTACGCCGGCTGTCGTCACCAGTCGCTGGCGTGTCTCCGGCAATTGTGACAAACCCTCGTATTCCGGCAGTCGCTCGGTTATCAGCTTGAGCGGTTCCCGGAATCCGCTGACCGGATACCCCAGTACCTGCCTTTCCCAGGCCAGCAATTGTGCCCATGACTCAACGTCGCCCTGAGCCAAACCGAGATCAAACGACAATTGCAGGGCATGGCCCGACGACTGCATGCTCCTGCTCTCGGCCAACATCGCCATACGGCTCTCCCCCAGGCCATCCAGGGCGCCGCACTGAATCAAATGGTCCAGTTCTTTGCTCTGCAACGACACGCGCATGGCCAGGTCGCGCAAGCTGGCAAAGCGCTGCCGCCTGCGTTCCTCAACAATGGCCCTCACCGAGCTGCGCCGCAGGTCGCGCACCCAGCTCAAGCCCATCCACAGCACGGCTTGCCCCGCTTCCCAGTCCAACGAAAAAGCACGTTTGCTGTGATTCACGTGCGGGACGCGAACCTCGATCCCCAGCCGCATCGCCTCGGCCATGTACATAGCCGGGTGGTGAAATCCTCCCCAGTTTTTCAACCGTGCACACATAAAAGCCGCCGGCCAGTGGGCCTTGAGATACGCCGACTGGTAGCTGACGTTGGCATAAGCCATTGCGTGCCCCTGGTTGAACCCGTACCCAGAAAAGGGCTCGATCTGCGACCACAATGTCTCTGCCTGTTGGCGTGTGAACTCGGGGCCATGCGGCGCCGGCCGCTGGCACCCCTGTATGAATTGTGCCGCCATCTCATCCATCTCGCCGGCCTGGAACTTGACCCCCCGCCGCAGGTGATCGGCCTGCCTCCAGCTCAACCCTGCGATCTCGACGGCGATACGCAAGATCTGTTCCTGGAAAATCAGCACCCCCTTGGTTGATCCCAGGATCGGCTCCAGCGCAGGGTGCAAATAACTCACCGGCTCTTGTCCCCGGTAGCGCCGCACGAACGCCCCCGCCATCCCGCCCAGGCTGGGCCCCGGTTTGAAAAAGGCGTTGGCAACGGCCAGATCGGTCACCGTCCGCGCGCCCAGCTTGATCAGCGTATTGCGCGCCCCCGACGATTCACATTGAAAGACGCCAACGGTCTCGCCACGAGCCAGCATCTCGGCCGTCACCGGATCGTCGTTGGGAATATCGTCCAGGCGCAGCCCGGCGCGATCGGGATCGTGGCGATGCCGATCGCCATTCACCAGCTCTATGGCGTCGGTCAATACCGTCAAGGCGCGAATGCCCAGCAGATCGAGCTTGGGCAGCCCCAATGCCTCCACGTCCTTGTGATCGAACTGGGTAATCAGAAATCCTTTGGGCGACCATTGCACGGGCAGCACGTCGGTCAACGGACCAGGTGTGATCACCAGACCGCCTGGATGCACGCTCAAATGATGGGGTATACCGACCAGGCGTTCCGCTTTTTGCAGCACCGTGCGCGCCAGCGGATCATCTACCTCTTGAACGAGATCGGCTACCGTACGCTTGTCCCGACGGCGCGGA
>JAFGJF010000108.1 GCA_016929205.1 Anaerolineae bacterium | reverse complement strand
ACGTAAAAGCCAACCAGTTCCTTTTCCCAACCCAATTTTTCCTTGTTTGACACCGGCGGGACGTCCTTGGGCAGCACAATACTATTGTGCGCGGTCGATCCCCCGCCCATCAAGTCGAACATGGTCATCTGCCCGATCTCTTCTGCATAGTGGATCTGGGCGCTGACCGACAACATCTGGTCGACAACGGCCAAAAGCTGGGCTCGCGTGCCAAAACAATCCAGGGTACCGACCTTGATCAAACATTCCAGCACGCGCCGGTTGAGCTTGCGCAAATCCACGCGCTCACAAAAGTCATCCAGGCTGACAAAGACACCCCCCTGCTCCCGGGCACAGATGATCTCTTGTACGGCTGTCGAACTGACGTTCTTGATCCCGCCCAGGCCAAAGCGAATCGCGCCATTGCTCAAGGCACAGGTCGTGTCGATGTGTTTTTGAATCTCTAGCTGGTCCGGCGTCGCGTCGACAACCGCAAAATCTACGTCACTCAGATTCACGTCGGGCGGCAAAACGGGGATGCCCAGGCGGCGGCATTCTCCCAAAAAGACAGAGACTTTGTCCAGGTTGTTCTTTTCCACGGTGAGCAGCCCGGCCATATATTCGACCGGGTACTTGGCCTTCAGGTAGGCAGTCTGGCAGGTGATCACGGCATAGTCGGCGGCGTGCGCCTTGTTAAAGCCGTAATTGGCAAAATACGCGATCGCTTCATAGATCTCGTCGGCTTTTTCGCCGGGAATGCCGTTGGCCTCACAACCGTTCCTGAACTTGATCTTGTGTTCGGCAATGAGGGCATCGACCTTTTTGGAAATCGCGCGGCGGATCACGTCGGCCTCGCCGCCGGTATAGCCTGCCAGGTCGCGCATGATACGGATGATCTGCTCCTGGTAGACGATCACGCCATAGGTTTCTTCCAGGATCGGCTCTAGTGCAGGATGGATATACGCCGTGTCTTCTTCGCCATGCTTACGATTGCAATAGGTCTCGATAAACTGCATCGGGCCGGGGCGGTAAAGTGCAACGACGGCAATGATGTCATCCAGGCCAGTCGGGCGCATCTGGGCCAGCGTCTTTTTCATCCCCTCGCTTTCCACCTGGAACACACCCACTACTTCGCCATCGGTCAACAGATTGAAAATGCACGGATCGTCGATGGGAATGTTTTCCAGATCAAACTTGACGCCATGTCGTGCTTCAATCAGTTCAGCCGCCTTGCGCATCTGCGAGAGCGTCGCCAGGCCCAAAAAGTCGAGCTTGAGCAGACCGATGCTTTCCACGATCTTCATCGGGAACTGGGTGACGGTCATGTCGGTGTTGCCCTTGGGCGCGCGGGCCAGCGGAATGTACTCGACCATCGGCTTGTCGGTGACGACGACGCCCGCGGCGTGCACGCTGGCGTGCCGGGAGACACCCTCGACCTTGAGCGCGGTGTCGATCAATTCTTTTACGTATTCTTCTGAATCGTAAAGTTGCTTGAACTCGGGATTCTCAAAGGCATCCCTGAGCTTGACCTTGGGGCCGCTGGGGACCATCTTGGCGATCGTGTCGACTTCGTTTAGCGGCACGTCCAGTGCACGCCCTACGTCGCGCACCGCCGCGCGCGCGCCAAGCGTTCCAAAGGTGATGATGTAGGAAACCTTGTCCACGCCGTATTTGAGCTTGGTGTAGTCGATCAATTCCTGGCGGCGGTCGTCCGGATAGTCCAGATCGACGTCGGGCATGGTCACCCGCTCGGGGTTTAGAAATCGCTCAAAGATCAGGTTGTTGGGCAACGGGTCGAGACGGGTAATCCCCAACGAATAGGCAACGACCGAACCGGCCGCCGAGCCACGCACGTTCCACCAGATATCCTGTTCGATCGCATATACACACAGGTCCCACAAGATGAGAAAATAGGTGTCAAACCCCATATCGTGAATGACGCCCAACTCGTAATCCAAACGCTGCCACCTGGGATCACCATTGGCCCGCTCGGCACCGGGATAGCGCTTTTTGAACCCTATCTCGGTCAACTCGCGCAGATAACTCTGCGGCGTGTACCCTTCCGGCACAGGAAAAACGGGCAGGTGATATTCCGGGCTCTCGACCTCGATCTCGCAGCGCTCGGCGATGCGCACCGTGTTTTCCAACGCCTCCGGCCATTCGGGAAACATGGCCGCCATTTCTTCGGCGCTCTTGATATAGTAACCGTTGTCGGTCATGCGCATCCGGTCGGGGTCGGCGCGCAGCTTGCCGGTTTGGATGCAGAGCAAGATGTCCTGCGCGTCGGCGTCTTCGGCATGCACATAGTGCGCGTCATTGGTCGCGACGATACCTATCCCCAGTTCGCGGGCCAGGTCGACCAGCTTGTGGTTCAGCTCGTCCGATTCGGGAATGCCCTCGTGTTTTTGGATCTCGAGAAAGAAATTGTCAGGCCCAAACGCGTCCCGGTACCACATCGCCGCTTCCGCGGCCTTATCCCGCTGCCCGTCCATCAACAGGCGCGGCACTTCGCCGGCCATGCACGAACTGAGAGCGATCACCCCCTCGGCGTGTTGGGACAAAAACGCCTTGTCCACGCGCGGCTTGTAATAGAATCCTTCCAACTGGGCGGCGGTGGCGATCTTGAGCAAGTTCTGGTAACCGACCTGGTTCTCGGCCAGCAGCACCAGGTGATAGGGCGTTCTATCCTTCTGCGGATCGCGATCGGTCATGCGGCGCGGCGAGATATAGATCTCGAGGCCGACGATCGGTTTGACGCCGGCGTCGCGGCAGGCACGGACAAAGGCCACGATGCCGTACATCACGCCGTGGTCGGTGAGGGCAATGGCTGGCATGTCGAGCTTTTTGGCATACTTGGCCAATTCCTTGACCCGGCTCAACCCGTCGAGCAACGAGTATTCGCTGTGCACGTGGAGATGGACGAATTGTGGCATATAAACTCCTAATACTTGCAGGATGCAAAAGACTTCAGGATGGACAGGATTTCCAGGATTAACAGGATAGGATTCAAATTCCCTGCCATTTTCGAGACCTGCTAATCACGGGGAACGCACTGAAGAGATTATACCACCAAGTGAGGCGAAGAACCAAAACACAAGGACTAATCTTGTCTTATGTCGAGTGTTTTTGTGTATGCCCTGCATACGCCGTTTGACAAAGACTGTGACCAGAACTGTAAAAACGACTTGTAGGAAAATCGAGAGTTTCGGAGCAAGCGCGCTCGATCCAGGTTTCAGGAGAATCAGGCAGCGGGCGATTGCTCATACAGACCCCGGCCTTCCCGTAAAGCTGACGCATAAACCATGCTCGGGGAATGGCGATATCGCTCGATCTGTTCCATGGTACCATCTGGTTTGCGGATGACCTCAACCTGCTCACCTTTGCGGACTCCCCTCATCACCAGCAGGCGATCCTCTTCAGATGCCGCCAAGACCATCGGTGGTGGTGGCAGCATTGGTGGCGCACTTGCCGAGGAGGGGTATCCGTGCTTATAAACCATCTGCCCGACGAGATGCCCGCACAACATACACAGCTCAATGTCGGCCAAAGGTCGTGTGTAGTATCCCACATAAGCCGCCAGTTCTTTCTCAGAAACCTCGATAGGTTCGGGTTCGGGGGTCTCCAGTTCTAGATAGTGCTCCAGGGCCCAGCGGCGCACGTCTTGTATGACAGCGCGGCCAGCGTTCGCATTGGTCAAGACGGCTATCGCAAAACGATGCTCGGGGATGACGATCAATATCGAGATCTGCCCCAATCTGCTTCCACTGTGCCAGAGTTGGCGCACGCCATCTGTGTCGTCGACAAACCACGATAAGCCGATCCGCTCCTTTTCTTTCCACCTGCTCGCCTGCGGAGCGCGCATCAGCGCCATCGTCTCTGGCTGAAGTACCTGGGCACGCTCGCCTCCATCACCACCCGTAGCCGTACCGTTCCCCATCTGGAAACACGCATAGCGTAATAGTTCCCTGACGTCGCATATGATGCCGCCAGCCGGATGACGCGCCCGTGGCAACAACCACGGACGCAGCACACGAGCCGTTGGCCCTTCCCCGACATGCCCACCGCGAACCGATGCGTGATCACGTCTCCAAGGTCAAAGAGGCAACGTTCCAGGCACAAGGGACCGAACACCAGTTCTTTCATCACTTCTTCGAAGCGCTGACCAGTCACTTGCTCGATCAAGTGCCCTGCCAGGCCAAAGCCGGCATTGTTGTACGACCAGACCGTTCCAATGGGAGCAAATTGTTCCGGATCGGCCATGAGTGCCATATACTTGGCCATCGCATCATCGCCAGAACCCGTGTCTTCGAACAGGTCGCCTGCCCATCCGCTCATATGGGTCAACAGGTGCCAGATGGTTGTATGTTCAGAGGCTGTCTCATCTACCACTCTGAAATCGGGCAAGAATGCGTTGTTCCTTTGATTGTAACACAGCAGGTATGCTCTAGGGTGTCGTGTCCAGCGCGACCATCATCTCCTGGAGCGCCGTATAGGCCGGGCGCGGCGTCCCGTCGGGGTGGACAATGCTGTAGGCCAGGCCAAAATCGCTGCGCGTTGGCGACACCTGGAGATTGTCCAAGAACATGCCGCCGAGGTGGCCCAACGCTTCCGCCCACTTGAACGCATTCACGATATACTCGGCCTGCTGCGTCTCGTTGATGTCATCGAAAAAGCCCTGGCTCTGCGGTGTCTCCATCCCGAGCCCATCGATCGTGCCCCAGCCAAAACGCGTCACCCAGATTGGCTTGTCCCCATCGCCATTTTCTTTCATCACGGCGAAACTGTCTTCTATCGTATTGCGGAAGAAAAAGACGCGGTGATCGTCAAAAGCCTCCCGCGCGGGATCGAAATCGCCACCTTGATAGTACACGTCCGGTGGGTTGGCGTACCCGTCGGCGTGCACGCCAACCGCGTCGCAGTGATCCTTCAACCCATCGGCGTACATCTGTTCGAGGTATTCAAGATTATCGAGCGCCCAATTGGCGTCATTCACCGGCGTCGGTTCCAGCCCACCGCTGACAACCAGGGCATCCGGATCGGCAACTTTGACCGCCTGGTATGCCGCACGGAGCAGTTGCACGTAATCGTAGGGACTGAGCGGCGCACCCTCCCAGTGGGAGGCCAGGTTCTGGCTGTGCCAGATCTCGTAGGCATACACCTGTCCACGATAGCGCGCAGCCATCGCCGCCATCAAGTCCGCGAAATCCTGCACATCATCCGGCGGCCCCACTCCCGGCTCGCCATCGCGTGCCCAGGCTGGCGATCCGATCACGGTTAGCAACAGCCTGATCCCGGCAGTCTCGCAGGCATTGACGATGGCATCCAGTTGCGCCCAATCGTATTGCCCCTTTTGCGGCTCGATCTCGGCCCAGCGGACCTCTTGTTTGAACCATCCCAGGCCAAGATCGCTGACCATCGAAGCGGTACGGTTTGGATCGAGCAAGATATCTGCCTGGATACCGTAGGCAAAGCCGATCGATGGCGTCACCTCATCCGAACCCAAGATGACAAGCCTCTCGATCGCCACCCTTGATTTGGCACCATCGCCGCCACGCACTGATGCCCGCACCATTGTAACAGGATCGTACAACCCCACAAAGAGCGTGTACTCGCCAGGTTTGATATCGCTAGGGATGAACACCTGGTGTACCGTAACCAAAACACATCCTTCACTGGACTGTCCCTCGCTGCATACTTGATCCGGCCAATCCCCCTGCCCGTCTTGCTGCGATACCAGTTGGTCATTCTCGTCCACCAGGTGGATAAAATAGGACCAGTTGGCCTCCACAGGCTCAAGTGCTCGCCAAGTCAGGGTGATTGAAAATACCATGGTTGAAAGCGCTTGGTCCGAACGGATATATGCCATCGCAGGCAAATCCGATTCCAGAGCCAGTTGTTCGGCAAAGATAGGCCCGGACAAAGAGACAGCCGCTACCGGCGTTTCAACCACAGCAGAGACGGGCGTTGGCGATGGGGCAATCGTCGCCGTCATCGTCGCCGTTGGCGCAGGCGCGCCCGGTTGCGCCTGTTTTTGTCCACTCATCCCAGAGAATATCCAGTTTAGCACAAACACCAGCACCGTAATCGCGACAGCGCCGGCAACGGATTTGAGAACCACCTGCCATTTTTTGCTCATGTCGTACGCTCGCCTTTCTCGTTCTACTTGCGAAAGGAGGGACGCCCGCTGTTCCACCGCGAGTCCGACTCTCGGCATGCCGGTATCAAAAAGACGGTCCTGTTCGGCATAGTCACGAGCCATAGCCGCGCACCTGGCACAATTTGGCAGATGAGCCTGTACCTGGCGGCGTTGATCGTCGCTCCAGGCTTCCGCCCGCAGGGCCAAAAGAGGCCGTATAGTTTTACACGTATGTTCGTTTGTATGATCGCTCATATGCTCGTTCATTGATCTTGCTCCAACAGGTGCCCGCCAACCTCGCCCCCGGCCAAAGTCGGCCTGCACAACGCCGGCTTGTCGTCCTGAGAAAGAGCTTGCTCTGCTAATCGATACACCCGGCGGAACATCTCGCGCGCTCGTGACAGCCGCATCTTGACCGCACTGGCCGAGATGTGCAAGATCCGGGCAACCTCGCCGACCGAATAGTGCTGGCTTGTATACAGCACCAGTGGCACGCGGTACTTGGGCGAGAGCGCATCCAGCGCCTGCTGCACGGACTGCCGTTCAGAGACGCGCGCTTCGACGGGTGGCAACGGATCGGGATCGGTGGATAACAGCGGCAACCATTGCAACAGCTTTTTCCGGCGATAGTCGTCCGTCGCCAAGCGCGAGGCGACACGATACAGCCACGCACGCGGGTTATCCCAGCGCGCACCACGCAGTAGCGCGCGATAGGCACGGAGAAACGTTTCCTGGGTCAACTCTTGCGCACGCGCCAGGTCGCCGGTCAACCGTGCCAGATAAGAGCAAATCGGCTGCTCGTATTCGCAGAACAAGGTGTCAAAAGCGTGATCGGGGTCGATTTCGTCCATCGACAAATGGGAACTCCTTTCGGTATGCTATCAAGTAAGACGAGCAAAAAGATGGTTCGGTCACATTATAATCCCAACTGGCACAAAAGCCAGAAATTGCTATAATCATAATCGCTCTTTCAAGGAGGATGATCGTGTACCTGGGCATCAAAAGTGGGCCGGACGACTGGCAGACCAAGCTGGACAACGACCTGAACATTCGACACGTCGAGATCTATTTCAACCTGGATTGGCTGGATATGTATGCCCCGCTGTGGGCGTGGCTGAGAGAACACGGTGTCGCCACCCGGCTGCATTCGTCGACGCGGCTGGCAGACGGGTTTGTGCCCAATCTCGTCACCCAGCACAACGCGCTGTCCGAGGCCTCGCTCGCCCTCTTTCGGCAAACGATCGACGTTGCCGCCGGCGAAGGAATGGACGGGATCATCGTCCATCCCGGCACGTACCAGGCACAGCAGATCGTGCCCGGACGCAACCTGCTGGTTGGCGATCGCACACCACCTGAGACCGGCAACCGGCTCGTACGCGACCGGCTCGCGCGCCTGGCCGAATACGGCCGGCAGCGCGGCGTACACCTGCTCGTCGAAAATCTGTCCGGCCGCGATCTGTTTTCGTTCGAACCGTTCGACCGCCGGCAGACGGTGGATCCCGGCGCGCTGCTCCACCCGGTGATGCGCTGGTTGGGCGAACAGGGGATCGACCTGTGCATCGACGTCGGGCACCTCTACTCGGAAATGATGGTCGCCTGCGCCGACCCAGATATGAGCTGGGCACAGACGATGAAAGCGACAAAACGACTGGCCCCATACACCCGCCACCTGCACCTGTCGACGATCGTGCCACCCTTTAACGGCACCGACAGCCACAATGGGTTTCTGGCCGAGGATGTCGCGCAAGGTGCAGTTCCGTCGCTCGAACAGGTCGCCAACTGGCTGCGCCTTTTTGAAGAACAGAATGTATGGGCCATTCCCGAACCATTTGGCAGCGCGGACGTTCATCTGCAAAATTATCGCGTCCTGCATCCTGTCGTCTCGGGACTGGCAAAAGAATGGGGACGCGGATAAACACGATAAAGAACATCCGACAGATGAGCACAGATCAGCGACCTCGATATGACATACCGCTTTTGATCCTGACGCTGCTGGTCGCCCTCTTGCTGCGCACCTGGCAACTGGAAACGGTGCCCCTGGGAGTGGATTACGACGAGGCCGGCAACATGGTGCTGGCCCAAGAGATCGCCACCGGGCAGAGCCGGCCCATTTTCATCCGCGCTTATGCCGGACGCGAGGCGGTCTTTTATTGGCTGGCGGCGCTCAGCCTGCGCCTGCTGGGCTACAACCTGTTCGCCTTTCGCCTGACCTCGGCATTGTGCGGCGTGATCGCCATCGCCTTTGCCTACCTGCTGGCCCGCGAGTTGTTCCGGGAGGAAGCGCCATTGATCAGGCAGTGGGTGCCGCTGTTCGGGGT
>JAFGJF010000685.1 GCA_016929205.1 Anaerolineae bacterium | reverse complement strand
CTGGGTAATGAGTCCGCAGAGGTCATTACTCGGCGACTTGCCGAGACACTGACCTGTTGCGCCGGCGATTTGCTGTCTAATGTGTTGATCATGGTTGATGACGATTCAATCCGTGTGCGCCAACTGCCGATCAGCCGTGGCTAATTGGCCTCATGCTATGCCGTATTTTCCAAAGATGACGTACAAAGGAAAAAACAAGATGGGCGGTTCTGCCCCTCACTGGTAGACAGGATTTCTTTGTGGATAGGCTTGTGAACACTGCGGGGCATGCCTTTGGGCATTCAAAACAGCAGTTCGATCGCTTGTTTGGTATTTTGATCGACTAGTGGATCACGATTGTACGATCAAAAAAGTGACCAAGGATCACTCGGTTTGGTAGGGCCCAGACCATTCGCCCTCGCCTTTAGTTCATTTGACGAGGCATTATTCTACCAGTTCATGTACAGGTTGATCTGGTTACATTTCTCCCATGACCGAAGTTTTTTGACCCTACGGGGGCATGACCTTGCTTGCGTGCGTAGATCGCCAGTTGGCGACGCAACAATAAGATTTCCAAGTCTTTGTCGCTTTCCGACCGACGCCCTAATCTGACCAGCTCAATCAGCGTTGAGACAACCTGCCACACCCAAAACCAAAGCATCTCTTTGCCTTTTCCTTTGGTAAGTTAGACGTTCCATTTTACCAGCTAGATCAGGCTGATTCTTGCCTCAATTTCGGATTGCATGGATTTTTTGAGAGTACGCCCTCGCTGTCGTAGTACGTGGCGAAAACGACGACTGCTGTATCCTTTATGAGGCGTCGTGTTCCAGGGCAATATCGGCAAGCATCTCCAGTTTCCACGGCTCCACATGCGGGGCGACCGAACACGCCGTACTCAGGATGTAGCCCCCGCCTGGTTTGCCTGCCAGCAGGGTGTCGGTTGCGCGCTGGATAAACTGCTCCCTGGTGTCGGTCAGGATGGCGACCGCATTGATGTTCCCCTTGATGAACAACCTGTCCCCGATCCGCGCTTTGGCGTCAGCCAGTGTCGTATTGCCTAACGGCGGCGGATCGAGGGTATCCACGCCGTCTACATGGGTGTTGGCCAGCAGTTCCAGCCGATCATTTAACATGCCGCAGGTGTGGGTGTAGACCGGGACACCTGGAGCCAATGCATGCAGCGCGTCGGCTGCTTTGCGTTCATACGGAACAACAAACCGCTCGTACATTTTAGGCGAGATGAATCCGCCCCCGGCGAACGCTGACGAGATCAGGACGGCATCCACACCGCGCCGGGCCTGTGCCAGCCCCCAGGCGATGGTCGTCTCGGTGAAGCGGTCCAGGATCGCTTCCGCCCTTTCGGGATCGAGGACTAACCCTAGCAGCGCCTCCTGGTAACCGAACAACTCCATATAGTGCGTGAAAGGTGAAAACACCTCGCCGTGCACCGACACGGAATCCCCCACCGCCGCTTTGACCAGATCGAACGTGCGGAAAAACGTCTCCGGCGGTTCGAGCAGCAGCCCTGGCGCTTTGCCGGACACGCGGGGAATGTGGTACACCCCCCAGGTATAGCGCGGCCAGTCGTCCAGCCGGTCCATATCCCGGTCCGGGTCGAACGTCTCAAACGCGGGCCGTGGGGCGGCCTGCGGGTCGCCTGGCTCAAAGAGCGGGCTGTCGTCCCTGGGGACCAGGGTATGGAGGCCGTCCTGCCAGGTTAGCCATTCGCCATTTTCGCGCACTTCGACCGACTTGATGGCGTCCCGCCAGGCCGGGTCACGACCGGGGATATTGATCAGGATACCGTCGAAGCGGTAGCGCCGGCATAGCGCCACCAGGGAATCGGCGAACGCTTCGCTGCTGAAGAAAATTTCGTGGGGCTGCCAGCGATCGATCATGTTCAAAAAATAGTGTCCCAACGACAACTGGCACATCACCGGCACGCGGTCAGGAATACCGTGCTGCATCGCTACTGCCATACGTTGTCTGCTGTTCATCGCTGTAGGCCTCCGATTTTCTGCATCTTCTATTCTTGTTCCGGCGGGCGTTTTCTCAACAGCCCGCGATACATACCGGGCGTGGAGTCTTCGATCTCGATTGCGCCAACCGCGCGTTTGTAGAAGTCCATCGGGCCAACGCCACCGATGATGGCATAGCCGTAGCCTTCGATCCACATGCTGTGCAGGCAGGCCAGCAGCAGTCCTGTCCCGATCCCACGCCCGCGCGCGGCCTCGCTGACCCCAGTCGGGCCGAACACGCCTTTGCGCGTGGTGTCGTAACACGCGAACCCGATCAGGGTGCCGTCTTCAACCGCCACAAAGCATGACACGGGCCTGCCGGAGAACGAGATTTCGCATTCGCTTTTCCAGTACGCGCTGAATGCCTCGCCAACCCACTCGCTGATCAGGTGCTTTTCTGCTGCAATCGCGCGGCGGATGGAAAAGCCCTTTCTCTCCAGTTCTTCGAGAGCAGGCTCCAGAGGCGGGAGCGCGTAGAGTTTGACGAGCATATCGGTCATAAGGAGTGCCTCTCGGTGTGTGCCTGAAAACAGGCAATGTTATGAGCCAGCCGGTTCAGGCCGCGTGCGGATGCGCTGGATCGCGGCGAATTCGGGCGGCCCGGCGGCCCCCAGCCGGAAAAAGCTGATCCCGGCAGCGCCCTTCTGGAAGGCATACTCCCCGGCTTCGATAATATGCGCTTCCGGCACCGGCCTGCCCGACGCGGGATCGGGATACGTCTGCAAAATCG
>JAFGJF010000684.1 GCA_016929205.1 Anaerolineae bacterium | reverse complement strand
GTGAGTGACGATCGCCGGCACGAGGTCCATTACCATAACCGGAATGTCGCCAAATTCGGCCTGAAGCTCCGCTACAAGCTGCCGGGCAATATCGGGCGCAGCGGCATGCATAACCGAAAAGTGGGGATCGCAATCGCGCGGAGCCGTTTCGCTTGCCAGGTGCATCATATGGCGCAGCGCTCGTTTTCGCGTTCGCTCATTGGCAAACGGCTCGACCTGGCCATCGCGAAAGGTCAGGATCGGTCGGATCTGGAGCAAATTGCCCAACAACGCCTTGGCTCCGCCGATGCGCCCGCCCCTTTGCAGATACTCGAGCGTATTGACCGTGAAATAGATGTGCATCCGCCGCTTCATATCCTCCAACCGGTCCCAGATCGTATCGGCATCCAGCCCCTCGGCTGCCCATTTGGCTGCCTCGACCACCATCGAGGCCAGCGGCCCGCCGATGGTCAGCGTGTCCATCACCCGAATATCGGCATCCGGAAAAGCCTGCTTGGCCGTTGTAGCCGAACGCACCGTGCCGCTCACCTTGGCCGAGGGGTGGATGCACAAAACCGGCTCCCCATCACAGGAAAAACGCTCAAAATACGGACTAAACAGCTCGGGTGGCGGCGCAGCCGTATGTGGCAGTTCGTCCGCCTCGAGCAGCTTGGCCATAAACATAGCCGAGTCCATCTCAATACACTCGAGGTAGGACTCTTGGCCAAAGTGGATCACCTGGGGAATCACCGGAATGTCATATTGCGCGGCAATGTCCTGGGGCAGTCCAGACGTCGTATCAGCGACAATGTGTACCATCTTGGTCCTCCCTGACCTGTGTCCCGGTCTTTTCCTCTTCCCAGCTGTAATTGCAAAAATCAGAACCCAAAATCCAGCGCAGCGTTGCGCCGAATCTATAGAACGCTTTCGTACACCGCCTCGTATTGGGGAACGATGTCGTGGTAATCGAACTGCTCGACAGCTCGCTTGGCAGCCGCACGAGCGAACTGCTTTTGGCGCTCGCAATTTTCCAAGATATCGAGCGCATACTCGGCCATCTTGTCCACGTCGCCCACCGGGGCCAGGTACCCGCTAACGCCGTGTTCGACGACCTCGGGAAGGCCACCTACGTCGCTGGCCACGACCGGCACGCTGCTGGCCATGGCCTCCAGAGCCACCAGGCCAAAGCTCTCTGTCTCGCTGGGCAGCAAAAGCAAGTCGGCGGCGCGCAAGATGGCAGCTACGCCAGGAACCACGCCGAGAAACTTGACCCGGTCAAACACGCCCAGCCGCTGTGCCGTCAGGATGGCGCGGTCGGTATCCGGCCCATCGCCGACCATGATCAGGCGCGCGTCGACCTTTTGGGCCACACGCGCGAAAATTTCGACCACATCGGTGACACGCTTGAGCGGGCGAAAATTGGAAATGTGCATCAGCGTGACCTCATCGGCGCACGAGCAGGGCGGCACACACGCCGGCACGGGACGACGGTGGCGATCGGGATCGATAAAGTTATAGATGACGTGGATATCCTTTTTGACCTCAAACTGCTTATAGGTCTCTTCTTTCAAAAAACGAGACACCGCCGTCACCGCATCCGAAGATTCGATCGTCATCGCCGTCACAGGCTTGAAGGACGGGTTGTTGCCAACCAAGGTTACGTCGGTGCCGTGCAGGGTGGTAACAACCTTGAGGTCCAGGTCGGGCACAATTTGCCTGGCCAGCAGCGCAGCCGCGGCAAAAGGAATAGCATAATGTACATGCAGGATCTGCAACTGCTTGGTCCACGCCACTTCGGCCATTTTGGAGGCCAGGGCCAGGGTATAGGGAAAGTTTTTGAGCAAGGGATATTCGACGATCTGTACCTCGTGAAAGCTGACCCCGGGCGGTGGGTCGTCACCCAGGCGCAGCGGCGTGGAATAGCTGACAAACGCCACCTCGTGACCGTGTCCAGCCAGGTGCTTGCCCAATTCGGTGGCAACGACGCCGCTGCCGCCATGTGTAGGATAGCAAGTGATGCCAATACGCATTAAAATCTCCTTGATGGTCGATTATGAACAGCCCGCAGGCAGCGAAGGACTCAATCGCACTTGCCTGCAGTGAGCGGGCAAGCCCCCTGCGTTTACTCGGATAAACACCGGCGATCCGGTCCAATCAGAACGATGTAAAACGGGCATCGAGGGGGGAATCGACTTCGATCTGCCCCCGGATCAGAAACGCCTCACCGTATTTTTTGCCGATCAGCGATCCATGATGGGCCATACGCGCCCGGCGCATCCAATCGTGCTGTGGCGATGTGAGACGCGTCTGCTGCCAACGGTCATCGCCACCTTTGAACTGCGTGCTGTAAGCATAGATGGCCGCCATCTTGCGATCAAACTGGTCGGTGATGTCAATCACAAAAGTCGGTTGGAATTCGTACCAACCCATGTAGTAGACAAACTGCACAGGACGATGGTTAGGCTGTCCGGTCTCGTAGCTGGCCAGCCCGGCCATAAACGTGGCGTCGTAGATCAGCTCGCTGGCATGGACGTGGTCGGGATGGCGATCGCGGTAGTACGGCACCAGCACCATCTGCGGACGGTATTTGCGAATCACCTCCACCACCTTGCGCTTGGATTCGGCATCGATGGCGATGTGACCGTCCGGCAGGCCCAGGTTTTCTCGCGCCGCGGCACCAATGATCGCCGCCGCCTGCGCTGCTTCAAGCTGGCGCGACTCGACCGTGCCCCGGGTAGAGAGTTCGCCGCGCGTCATATCGACCAGGATCACCTGTTGGCCCATATCGCACAGCTTGATCAACGTACCACCACAACCCAGTTCGATATCGTCGGCGTGTGCACCAAAGGCCATAATCGACATCGTTTCCGACTTTTCAGCTTGCGTCATCTTGTTCCTCCAGGATCAAAACACGATGTGAGAAATCGTCCAGCGCGCCGGCGGCAAAGAGCTGCTCGATGAACGCCAACCCGTAGCGGCTGACAAAGTGAGGCAGCGGGAAAGTGCGTTCCTGAAGCTGCTCGTGAGGATAGATGGCACTGCTCAAGGCCAAAAGCCCTTGCTTGGACAGCCCCGATCGGCTCAAACGCGCCTTGACGGCCCGCGATTCCAGCTTGTCCAGGTTGCGCAGCGACTGGAAGACGGTCTGTTCCCAAGTTCGGCTCAGGCTGGGATCGATCTCTTCCAAAAAAGACTGGAGCGGTGCAAGCGACTTTTCGACACCGTCTCGAGCAGCAGCGAACCGCTGCTGGACAGAAGCCGGCACCAGGTTTTGATAGGCCAGATCGACGTCCAATTGGCCGGTCAAGATTTCCTCAATGCTGGTGTTGTATTCGGCCAGCGCGTCGACCTCCGACTGGGCGACAATCGTAAAGCTCTGGCGCGGCAGCAAAAGCGGCTGCACCAGATCGAACAGCTCATAGAGCGGTTTGAGCATGCCCTGGTACGCTATCTCGCCGGGACCGAGCACGCTGACCACGACCGGCATGATCACGTCGGCCAACAGCGGGCGCAGCGCGGCATCGGTCGAATAACGTTCGGGATGAGCCGCGACCAGTGCCTCATACGCCGCTGTGTCCTCGACCCGTACCCGGCGCCCCTGCTCGTCGAATCTGAACAGCGAGCCATTTTGTGCCGGATCGAGCAAGGAGGCATACCCGGCAGCTTCCAGTTCGGCCGAGACGACATCCAGACGGCGGCCAATCTCGTCCCGCTGCCGCAAAGCAGACACCATCCAATCTCGCGCCGGCTGGCGTAAAATGTGTGGCTCGACGACCAACAGACCGCGTTCGGAAAAGAGCCGCAGCCAGGTTCGCGCCTGCCAGGTACAAAAATCCTCTTTAGGCTGGGGCGCAAACAGATCTCGCACTTGCTCCGCACGGTCCGGTGAGGGCAAGTTAGCCATATATTCCTTGTACGCCTCGCACACCGAGTCGGTGACCGGCAAGTCAGCGATCGGCCGCCCCTCTTCCGTCCATTCGAAGCGGATCCGCCCGACCTGGCCATCGCGCTGCATATAGTAGGTATGGTTGATCTCGGCAAAGTCGTGGTCTTCGCTGGCCAGCCAAAACACGGGCACAAAACGTACGCCGAGCTGGGCCCCGAGCTGCCTGGCCAGGCGGATGGCGGTGATGATCTTGAAGGTTGTGTACGCCGGGCCGCCCAGGAAACCGGCCTGCTGCCCGGTAACGATGCAAAATGTGTTTTCGTCGGCCAGGGCAGCGGCATTATCCAGCGCCGCCTCGCCTGCACCCAGGGCTCGGTTGTATTCGACCAGGCGGCGGGACAATTCGGCGCGCGGATAGACGCGCTGGCGGCGGGCGCGCAGCGCGCTGGCAAACGCATCGGGCGCGTGGGTATAGAACGCGCGCGCCGCCCCCGTGCCCGAGATATAGTCCAGATACAGCTTGTTTTTATTTGCCGCAGGCAATATGCCCGGATCCAGTCTCTCGATCACTGCCATTGCACAAATCCGATCATGGTCACTGCACAAAGACGACGACCATCGGTTCTTCTTCGGAAAACATGCCGTTGACCATCACCGTTGCCGTTTTGCCGTCCTTGCCAAAGATCAACACAGCGATACCGTTCCCGACCGGCGGGCTGACTTGCTTGCTCCATCCCGCGTCGACAAAGGCGCTTTCATAAAACGCGGCTGCGTCTTCGACCGACATTGAAATCTTGTACATATCGGCATCCGACGACTCGGCCAGGGCCTGCGCTGTCGTCAGTTCGACACCTTCCAACTCGGTAGCGGTTTCGGGTTTGGGCAGTGTCTTGGCGATACCATCGCCATCCTGGGAAACGGGCGTCGGCACCACGCCCGGCAGGCCGGGAATCTCGCCAAGAATCTCGTCCTCGGGCGGCGGCAAGATCTCGACCGGTTTGTTCACATCGAGCACGTTCAGCGTCATCTGGGCATTTGCCGGGTTGCCCTCATTATCCTTGCCCTCGATGTCCATCTCGTATTTGATCAACACACCCAATTCGTTGGCGATCCAGACGTTAGCGCTGCCAGACGTGATCTCGCCCTGACCATCGAACAGGTCGGCCTCAATGTCCTTGGCGGCAACGCTATAATGACTGCAATCCACGCCATTCATGTTGACATGCTCGTCGACAAGCTTGAATTTGGTTTTGTCATACTGGACCATCATCTCGTCCATCATCAAGTTGCCAAAGTTGACGCTTTCCAACATCGGGCTATCGCTGCCGATGACCATCCACCCATTGCGGACCGGATCATAGAGGTAGGCCTTGGTACCGATACTGATCGCGCGCAACGCCACCTCGCCGGTCTCAGACGACTCGACCTGGAGATCGATCGTCATAGCCGGTGGGTCCTTGACAAACGCACCATCACCGGTCATATTCACCTTCTCACTGCCCTGGGTACTGTGTAGAGTCAACTCGTAACGATAGCTGTCCAATGCTTGCCAAGACACAAGTTGTTCGCCCTCAAAGAGAGCGCCGCCGTCACCAGTGTCTGATTTGGTCGGAGTCGGTTCTGGCTTGGTCTCGCCCGCTGCCTTGGTCGCCGTCGCTTTAGTCTCAGCGGCCGGCTTGGTCGCCGTTGCTTTGTCCATCGATTCCTTGACCGGTGTAGGCGTCGCCGTCTCTTGAATTTTTTCCAGTTCTTTCACCACCTTGGTTTCTGCCACTTCTTTGGCTTTTTTGCTCGCCAGCCCGCACACACTGCAGCCCATAACCAACAAAGATAGAACAATAATGCCGACAATCAAAATACGTTTTTTCACTGCTTTTTCCTCCATTGATATAATATTGATCATATTTGCATACAAAACATGGTTTCTATGAAAAACTAGGTTTCTATACAGACTTGCGGTTTATCCTGCAATGCCTGCCACACACGCTCAGCGGTGGCGGGAATGCTGTTCAGATGCACGCCAACTGCATCGGCGATAGCCCCAAGTACGACCGGCACGGTCGGCATCAATGGGGTTTCGCCCAGGCCGGTCGCGCCATAAGGCCCGGTCGGATCGGGCTTTTCGACCTGGATGTCGACAAATTCAGGCGGGATGTCGAGCGCCGTCGGAACGTGGTATTCGCTAAAGCGCCGCGTGCGCAGTTTGGCATCCTGGTGAATGATCTCTTCGCTGAGCGCGTAGCCCAACCCCATCACCGCCCCACCGGCCGATTGGCCAAAGACCATGGCCGGGTTGATCGCCTTGCCGACGTTGTTGGCCGCCCACAGCTTGAGCAGATCGGTCTCGCCCGTCTCCTCGTCGACCTCGAGCAGAACGGCCTGTGCGCCAAAGCCATAACTGACGTGCGGGTCACACTCGCCGGTCACCGGATCCCAGTCCGT
>JAFGJF010000107.1 GCA_016929205.1 Anaerolineae bacterium | reverse complement strand
GTGCAGAAATAGACCGTGTCGGCGCCGCGCCCGGGGTCGCCAAAAGGCACGTCCTGTGCTGCGCGGCGAGGATCGATAAGCGGGCGGCGCCGATCGGCGTATTCGGCGCTGCACAGTTGGGCCAGGGGGATGTCGACCTGGCGGATGTCGCACACCCACTGCTGGGCGTCGGCAAAGGCAAGGCGCATGCACTCGACCAAGGTGTGCAGGCGATCGGCCTCGCTCATGGATGCCAGGTCGAACCCGGCGGCGAGGCGGGCGGCGAGTATGGCTGCCAGCCCCTGCCCGTTCGGCGGGCACTCGTAAAGGGTGACGCCGCGATAATCGGCCGTGATCGGCGTCTCCCAACTGCTGGTGTGGGCGGCCATGTCCTGCGGCGTGATCCAGCCGCCGTAGCGTCGCACGTGTTCGCTCAGTTTGACCGCAAACTCGCCCCGGTAAATGTAATCGCGCCCCTCGGCGGCGATGCCGCGCAGCGTCTCGGCCATGGTTGGCATGCGCATCAGCTCGCCGGCGCGGGGAGCGCGGCCGTCGATCAGCAGTTCGTTGCCGCTGGGCTGTTCGGGGCCGTTGTCCAGGTCGCCGCTTGACCAATCGGGCGCGCGGAGCAGTTTTGTGGCCTGGCTGGCCCAGCCTAGGGCGATCAGCTCGCTGACCGGGAACCCGTTTTCAGCGGTCCAGATCGCGGGCTGCAGCACGTCGCTCAACGGCATGCTGCCGTGTTTGGCCAGCAGGTCGCTCCATCCGGCGACGGTGCCCGGCACACTGACCGCATGCCCGGTGTAGGCGGGCATCGCCGTGTAACCGAGCTGTTTCAGTTCGTCGATCGAGGCCGCGGATGCGGCGCGACCGGAGCCGTTCAGGGCGGAGACGCGCTTGGTTTTGGCGTCCCAATAGAGGACAAACAGATCGCCGCCGATGCCGGTGGATGTGGGTTCGACGACGCCCAGCATGGCCGATACGGCGACGGCGGCATCGGCGGCATTGCCGCCTGCTTGAAGCATATCGAGCCCGGCCTGGGCGGCAAGGGGTTGGCTGGCTGCGACGATGCCTCGTGTGGCGAGGACATTGCTGCGGCGCGAGCGGAATACGGCATCATAGTTCATTCGCTCTTTTCCTTTCAGGTGAATGTGTCTTGCTGTAGGTTTGTCGGACTCGGACCACTGCCATCCTCCCCCAATATGGATTCGATCGAGTCTGCCCTATTATACACCAAAATCGTAATTCTGCATTGCGTGGAATGGGTGTGTGGTGTATAATGACAGAAAGCTTGCGCGGGAATACGGCGATGGTAACCGTTCAGACGGTGTCAGAAACCAGGTTTCTTTTCTCAGTCCCCTGAACGGTTACTCCTGGCAAAAGGTGAAAAGGAGAGAGCTGGCGTGACGGCAGAGAATGTGGAGCGATGGGGACGATTTGAGGTCAGCCTCGAGGGCCCTCAAGATGGAAATCCATTCGTCGATGTCGAGTTTGGCGCGATCTTGAGCTACAAGCATCGCACGATCGACGTCGACGGCTTTTACGATGGGGACGGCGTCTACCGGGTGCGGTTTATGCCCGACGTCGAAGGGACGTGGTGTTACCGGACTCGGAGCAACATGGCCGAATTGAACGGCGTGGGCGGCGAATTTGACTGTGTGGCCCCGTCGGCGGGCAACCACGGACCGGTGCGGGTGCGCGATACGTATCATTTTGCCTACGAGGATGGAACGCCCTATTGGCAGTTCGGCACGACGTGTTACGTGTGGAACCACCAGGGCGACGAATTGGAGGAGCAGACGCTGCGCACGCTGGCGGGCGCGCCTTTTAACAAGATGCGGATGTGCGTGTTCCCCAAGCATTACACGTTCAACCAAAACGAGCCGCCGTACCATCCCTTTGCCGGTTCGCTGGAGCAGGGGTGGGATTTCCGCTGCTTTAACCCCGCGTTTTTCCGGCACCTCGAACAGCGCATCGCCGGCCTGGGTGAGCTGGGGATCGAAGCCGATTTGATTTTGTTTCATCCCTACGACCGCTGGGGCTATGCGACGATGGACGCCGAAAGCGACGATTTTTATCTGCGCTACGTCGTCGCCCGTTTGTCTGCTTTTCGCAACGTGTGGTGGTCGATGGCCAACGAGTACGACTTGATGAAGGCCAAGACGATGCAGGATTGGGATCGTTTTTTCCGCATCGTGCAGGAATCCGATCCTGTCCAGCACTTGCGCTCGGTGCACAACTGTCGAGCGTTTTACGACCACAACAAACCGTGGGTGACCCACCAGAGCATCCAGCGTCACGATCTGACCCAGGTCAGCGAGTGGCGCGAGCAGTGCAAAAAACCGGTTGTCGTCGACGAGTGCCGCTACGAGGGCAATATCCCCAACAACTGGGGCAATATCACCGCCCGGCAGATGGCGCACAATTTCTGGGAGGGGATGGTGCGCGGCGGGTACGTCGGGCACGGTGAGACGTATGTCCATCCCGATGACATTTTGTGGTGGTCCAAGGGCGGCGTGCTGCACGGCGAGAGCCCGGCGCGGATTGCGTTTTTGCGCGGCATCGTCGAGCAGAGCGGCCTCGATGCGTTGTCTCCCGTCTTTTCCAGTTCGAACCTGGTCGGGGCAGGCCAAGAGGGCGAATACGTCCTGGTTTATTTCGGGATGGCCCAGCCGAAATACAAGGTCATTCCCCTGCCGGAGGATGCACAATTCGAGATCGAGGTCATTGATACCTGGGAGATGACGATCACGCCCCTGTCCGGCACGTTCAGCGGCAACTGCCAGATCGATTTACCCGGCAAGCCCCAGATCGCACTGCGCATCCGGCGAGTGTAACAACAAAGCCGTTCTGTCGCGTGGGAAGGCAAGACAATGTGGCCCTATACTGTACCGGCGATCATCTTTATGTCTTTTACCACGGCGATTTCGGCTGTGGTGACGATCTTGGTCTGGCAGCGGCGGGCGACATCCGGCGCGTTATACCTTGCTGTGCCCCTGGCGACGGCGACGTGTTGGTCGCTGGGATACACCTTTGAGCTGGCGAGCAGCGAGCTGTCGCAGCTCGTGTTTTGGAACAAGGTACAGTATATCTTTATCCATTCGACGCTGGTGGCTTGGGCGGCGTTTGTTCTGTATTACACCGGGCGCGAGCGGTGGGTCCGGAGCGGCTGGTTTGTGTTCTTGGCGGTCATCCCCCTGCTGACGATCGTCTTTGCCTGGACCAATCCGCTCCACAAACTGCTGTGGGTAGACGTGCAGTTGAATCCCCAGGGAGCGGTGCCGAATACGATCTCGGTGCGCGGTCCCTGGTATTGGGTGGCGGTGGGCTATTCGTACGTGCTGCTGCTCGTGGGCACGATCCTGCTGGCTCAGATGTTCTTCCGGTCGCCCGATCTGTATCGCCGTCAGGCCGGGACGCTGCTCGTCGCCCTGCTGGCCCCGTGGGTGGCAAATGCGCTCTATATCGCCAATCTGGATCCCATTCCCGGTTTGGAACTGACGCCGTTTGCATTTACCGTGACCAACGTGGCCTTTGCGTGGAGTCTGTTTCGCTACCACCTGCTGGATATTATGCCCGTGGCGCGGGCGACCTTGATCGAGCGCCTTTCCGACCTGGTCATTGTTCTCGACGATCAGTGCCGTGTGGTCGACCTGAATCCGGCGGCATCGCAGGTGCTGGGCTGTACTGCATCCGAGGCCGTCGGTGTGCCGATTGCCGATCTCTGGACCGGATGGCCCGAGTTGGTCCAGGATTCCTCGGCTACCGAGGAGGTGCGCAAAGAGATCCGGCTTGTATGTGACCGGGATGCTGCTTATTTTGACCTGCACCTCTCGCCGCTGCGAGACCGGCGTGGGCGGTTGACCGGCCGTTTGCTCGTTTTGCACGACATCACCGAACGGGTGCAGGCGGCGGAACAGCGCGAGCGGCTGATCGTTGAACTCGATGCGTTTGCCCACACCGTGGCCCACGATCTCAAGAATCCCTTGTCGACGCTCGTCGGTTACAGCGAGCTGCTGGTGGCGCGCTTTGATCGCACTCCGCAGGACAAGGCGCTTGGCTTCTTGGATCTGATCTCTCGGACCGGCCGCCGCATGAGCCGGATCATCGACGAGTTGCTCCTGATGGCCACGATGCGCCAGACAGATGCCGTTGAACTGGATCGGTTGGAGGATATGGTCAGCATTGTGCTCGAAGCGCAGGAACGGATAGACAATTTGGTCCAGGAGTATCAAGCCGAAATCGCGCTGCCCGAGGCGTGGCCCGTCGCGCTTGGCTATGGCCCTTGGGTCGAAGAGGTGTGGGCCAATTACCTGAGCAACGCGATCAAGTATGGTGGCCAGCCACCCAGAATCGAGATCGGGGCAACAATCTTGGACGGCGGCGACCGGATCCAGTTTTGGGTGCGCGACAACGGGCCCGGCCTGACCGAGCAGGAGCAGGCGCGGCTGTTCACGATGTTCAGCCGGCTCAACCCGGTACAGGCCAAGGGATATGGCCTTGGCCTGTCGATCGTCAAACGGATCGTGGAAAAGCTGGGTGGAGATGTGGGCGTGGAAAGTCGGGTTGGTGAGGGCAGCACCTTTAGTTTTATCCTGCCTGCTGCGACCGAAGCCTCGGACGCCGGACGTGAAGGCGTCTAGTCACGTGCCGCGAACCGGATCGCCGCCCTCGTCGCGGAAAAATGCCAGGAGCATTCTCTTTTTCCTCGCCCAACGCCTGCTGTTCAGCGCCATGGTGCTGCTGTTTATTATTTTTGCCAGCTACCTGGGGACGGATATGGCTGCCGGGACCGGATTGGCCCCCGCCGCCGAGCGGGCGTTCTCCAAAACGCTGGCCTATGCCAGCCGTTTGCTGCGTGGCGACCTGGGCCAAACCACCGCCGGAAGTGATACCTGGGCCCCGCGCCCGGTTGTAGAGGTCATCGTCGAACGGTTGCCGCGCAGCCTCGGCTTGTTGGGCATCTCGCTCTGTTTTTCCGCTGTCGCGGGCATTCTCCTGGGCATTTTCAGCGCGCGCGGCCGTTCTCGCCGCTCGCTGAGCGTGATTCTGTTGACATTGATCGGCGTCTCGGTGCCCAGTTTTTTTGCCGCGTTCCTGCTGCAGTGGGCGGTGACGGCTCTGACGCGCCGGACGGGGCGCGCGATCCTGCCGGTTGGCGGCTTTGGTTGGGACAACCACCTGCTCCTGCCGGCGCTGGTCCTGTCGGCGCGGCCCATCGCCCAAATCACGCGGATCACCTTTATCGCCGTGCGCGAAGTGCTGGCGCAGGATTACGTTCGCACGGCACAAGGCAAGGGATTGTCCCGCACCCGGGTGATGGCCGTCCACGTGCTGCGCAATGCCGCGATCCCGATCTTGACCACGGTCGGCGTTTCGCTGCGTTTTTGTTTGAGCAGCTTGCCGGTCGTCGAATACTATTTCAGTTGGCCCGGCGTGGGATTCACCCTGCTCAAGGGCATTGCCCAGCAAGACGGCAACCTGACCGTCGCTCTGGCCTTGTGCCTGGGATTGCTCTTTCTGGCGGTCAATCTGATCCTCGAATTGAGCTACCGGTTGATCGATCCCCGGCTGCTCAACACGTCGGCGCGTGTGGCTTTGGGTGAGCGGCAAACGCCGTGGGCGGCAGCCCGGTCGGCGTGGGACGCGCTGCGTGCCCTGGTCGTGGACAATGCGTTCGTCCATTGGCTCAAGCGGTTTGGGGACAGGGAAAAAGGCGAGCCGGCGTTCCAACGGCCCGCTCTGCCGCCGGCGTCTTCTGCGGAGAACGAGACGCCAGATCGTTCGGTCCGCACCGGCTTGGCCACCTTTAAAGGGATCTTGATCTATGACGTTCCCTTGATCGTTGGCGGGTTGCTGATCCTGGGGCTGATCGTCGTCGTTTTTCTTGGCCCCCGCCTGGCTCCCAACAGCCCCTATCACACTCAGGGGTTGACCATGGTCGATGGCCAGTTGACGACGCCGCCCTTTGCGCCGGGCGAAGACTATCCGTGGGGGACCGATGTGCTGGGCCGGGGCATGATGAGCCTCGTCCTCGCCGGCGCGCAACAGACCTTGATCCTGGCCGTGCTGGCGGTTGTCGCACGGACGGTGGTCGGCGTCCTGCTGGGCGCGCTTGCCGGTTGGGCGCAAGGCGGCGTGCTCGATCGCCTGATCGTGAGTCTGTCCGAGGTGATCGCCGCTTTTCCCACCCTGCTCCTGGCGATGATCCTGATCCTGGGGTTGGGCATTCGCAAAGGGCTGGCTCCCTTTGTCATTACCCTCTGTTTTGTCGGCTGGGGCGAGATCATGCAGTTTGTGCGCAGCCAGGTGGTGGCGATTCGCCCCCGGCCCTACATTGAGAGCGCCATCGCCGTCGGCGCCCAAACGCCGCGCATTATTTTCCGCCACGTTTTGCCGCACCTGTTTTCTGCTCTGACCTCGATCGTCTCGCTCGAAATGGGATCGGTGCTCACCCTGCTCGGCGAGCTCGGTTTTCTCAGCATTTTTATCGGGGGTGGCATTGTCGCCGCGCCGATGCCCGGCCGGCAGATCCTCTACTCGGATGTGCCGGAGTGGGGGGCGCTGTTGAGTGACCTGCGCTACCAGGCGCGCAGCTATCCGTGGACGGC
>JAFGJF010000683.1 GCA_016929205.1 Anaerolineae bacterium | reverse complement strand
TGGTGTGAACCGGCTCGGCGATGCCGTATCGCGGGTCGAACCAGGTTGACCGCACGCGTGGGGCGTCAATGATGCCCTGGTGCACGGTGAACGGCTGGCCGCGCGGTGAATAGACAAAGGCAAACGTGCCGTCGTTGGCCCGTGCCGCCCTGATTTTAGCACCGCCAAAGCTCGGTCCATCCAGAATGAGTGATTGATCGGGCACCAGTTTCTGGAACGGGCGCGACTCAAAGAGGCGGCGGACGTAGCCCATTTGGAACGCGCCGGGGTGATCCAGCGCTTCGGGCCAGGGCACGCATGCGCCGATCAACGGCTTTTGTTCCGGCTGCCACATCTGCCATACGTTGTTGTTGCCGTAGGTGTGCCCGCAGGCGCCGGCCAGGAGTGACCAATAGGCGGCCTGACGTACGTCGTAGGCGTCAAAACGATCGTTGCGGGCTACGTTGTCGTTGTAAAAGCCGACAGGGATCGTCTCGTAGCGCGGTTCTCCGTCGAGCGTGGGTTTGGCAGGCTCCAGCCGGTAATCGTGTTCGATAAAGAGGCCGTTGTCGTGATCGCGCGCAGCGTGGGAGGATTGGACCATGTTAAAGTCGAGCCACTCGGCGTCGTTCAGCGCGTCGGAGGACTGCCCAGGGCCACGCGGGTGAAAGGTGATCAGATGGGTGTTGCCGTCACCTTGGCGCAGCCCGAGGGCCAGGGCCTCGATCACGGCATATTCACGCTCGTCGTCGATGTTCCGATCGCCGCCCAGGATCCAGATCACGGGCGCATTCTGGTAGCGCTGGCCGAGAAAACGGCCGTAGGCGAGCGCGTTTTGCGGATCGAAAATCCCGGTTTTCCCCTCTGCGTTCAATTTCCATTTGTCACCCCACGTGGGCAGCAGGCCCATAAACAAACCCAGGCTCGCTGCTTTGTCCACCACGCCGTCCACGTATTTGAAATAGGCCTCGTTGGGCCGGGTTGGATCGTTCTCGTGGAGCGGGAAATCGCCGTAGGCGTTCGGTGTTTTTAGCCCGCCCAGTTCGGCCAGCAGCACTGCCTGGATGACGGTGAATCCTTTGCTGGCCCGGTTCTCGATATACAGATTGGCTTCCTGGCGGTTGAGGCGGTGAAGCAGTTCCCATGCCGTGTCGCCCAGGTAAAAGAATGGGCGGCCGTCGCCGTATTCCAGGGTACGGTGGTTGGCCGAGACGCGCAATCCCGTTACATTTGCTTTGCTAAAAGGGTTCATGTCGAGTGCCTTTCATAATCTTTGTTCTCCTCCCACTGGAGGAGCTAGAGAGGGGTATTGGTCGCCCATCGTTTGACGATGTCATACACTGCCGCCTTGTTTTGTTCGCTCGTTCTCACCTCGTTGAAAAACAGCGCGCCGGCGACGCGATCCCCTGCATAATCCGTCAGCCAGTCCGCGTATTGACGGATCATCTCGGGCGTTCTGAGCGGCACCCGGTAGTTTTGGGTCGGCATATCGCGCACGCAAATGTGCGGCACGCACTGGAGCGGCTTGAGCCAGTCGAGCTGCTGGTGAAAGGTTTTTTCTGAGGGCAGGAAATGCTGGCCGTGGTTCGACACGGTCGTGATGCCAACGTCCTGCAACACGTGCGGAAAATGTCCCCATTCGGGATCGCCGCCGGTGTGAGCCCAGATTTCGATGCCGGGCCGCAGTTGTTGAATGACCTCGACGTATTTTTTCAGGTGCCTGCGAACCGAGTTGCCTTTCCAGAGTAGATGATTGAACGAACTGGCTCCCAAGTCTTGACCGGTGTCGCGCTTAAATCTGTCTTTCGAATGAGGACAAAAACAGGTGTTCGCGTTGTAGCCGATTCGTTCAAAGGCATAACTATCGACCGGGCTGTCGGCGTAGAATTGCAGCAGATCCGTGACTTCGTCGATGGCAAGTTGAAAGCCGCCAGGCGAGTCCGGGCAAAACAGCCAGCCATCGACGATCGACCGGCCATCGGCATCGCATTGAGATGCTGCCTGAGGATAGCTCTCAGCGACCCTGGCCGGGTTCCAGATCATGGCGTTCATCATCAACTGGCAGTGAAAGCCCTTGCTCTTGGCATAGCCCAGTGCTTTCTTGACAAACTCGGTGTATGGATCGGCGTTTAGGCAGTTGCGGTCTTGCAGAGGCGCGAGTCTGGGGTTGCTCACCGGCCAGGCATAGCCGTCGTGTTCGGGACAATAATAGCCGTAGGAAACCATCATCAGGCTGATCAGGTTCATGCCCGCGTCCGTGCTGCGGTCGATGACCTGCTTGAGAGAGGGCCAATCGACGCCTTGTCCCGGTGCTTGATAGTTGATCCCGACTTGCCAACCAACGTACTGAAACTTCATAGATATACCTCCTGATTGCTATCATTGCAAAGGCAAGGCTTTTGCAGAGGTCATGTTCTGATTTTTTGCGAGTACACCAGCAATGTGAGCAGGTCGTCCGAAGCTGGTGTGTCCGGATCATAGTCGCCATATGCTTGCCGTATTTCCATCCCCCGGACTTGAAATATTTCACGCAGTTCTTCAAGCGTGTACAGGCGCGTGCTGGTCGGCGAGCAAGTCTCGTCGGGCTTGGTCAGCGGTTCGCCGTACTTGTAAGCATAGCCGGTGTAGAGCATACGCGACGTCTGAGCATCCCACGTGAAATCGGCCAGTGAGAGGGATTGGTTGCCCGCCTCCCAGTGCCGTCGCGGAAAGTGCTTGATTGCATAGGCTCCGTTGCACACGCCCATCAAGTGCTTGCCGCCATGTTTCAAGGCAGAGGCAACGAGATCGAACATCTTGGAATTTTCTGTATCGTTTTCAAGGTAGCCGATCGCGCCGTCTGCGAGGTTGAGCACCACGTCAAACGCGTTGTGGAACGAGACGTCGCGCACGTCGGCGCAGATGAATTCGGTACGATTATCCAGACCATGTGCTCGTGCCCGCTGCTGCGCCTGGGTGATGTAGGCCTCGGTAATGTCGACACCGACGACAGCATAGCCTCGGCGTGCCAGTTCCAGCGCGTGCCGGCCAAAACCGCAGGCCAGGTCCAGGATTTGGCCCTGGCCCGGCAAGGCGAGCACACACTCGACGAAATCGACCTCTCGTGCGGTGTGCTCGACCCACGACATATCCTGGATGTCCAGCGACCAGATCTTTTTGTACCATTGGGGATCGACTTGTGGGGGCATATGTACGTGAATTCCTCTCAATAGAATCTGCTAATCCAATTGTGGGCAGGAGCCCACCCACAGCACAAACTGCCTGACTTGTGGGTTGATCGCCAGATCGACCGTGTCGTCGGTCCGCCACACTTGCGAACATTTGACCAGAGTCAGCCACGGTTCGGGCAGCGTCTCGAGCGCCCAGGCGACGGCTTGCACTTTGCCCGGCAGTGTGCCGCAGGTGAGGGTGTACAGGGCGCGGCACATAGTCTCGACGACGTAGGCCTTGTGGCTGCGCGGCAGCTGCCAATCGGGATCGTCCACGTCATTAGCCCACTCGACCCAATCATCGAGGCGGTGGCGCACGGCCCCAACGAGGTCCTCAGTTGGAATGGGATCGATCAGCGTTTTGGGATCGGGCCCGTGCAGCGCCATCCCAAATTCACGCAGCGTCCAGCGCTCCAGGATCCAGTTATTGTGATGTTCGCTCCAGGCCAGTGTTTCGCCCTGCCCGAGCGTGGGATGGCGCAGGCCGGACCGGAAACGCCTGAGGGCGGCGCGATCGATGTAGGCGATCTCGATCCGGTTGGCATAGGCATTGGGCAAGGATGCGATTCGCGAATGGAGCGCTTTCAATTCGGTGAATTCGTGGTCATTGATTGGACGCTCTGTTGCGACCAGGATATCGACATCACTGGTCTCCAGCACGTCGCCGGTAGCCAGAGAGCCACGCAAATAGATCCCAACCAGGTTGTCCTGGAGCGTGTGCTCGATCTCGGCGACCAGCGCATCCAGGATATCGGTGATTTGCTGCGAAAGGTGTGGGGACAGGTGATTTAGTCTCATGCTTCCAGTTTACCACGTACCTGCAAATACGCCAAGACGGCATCCTGACAGACTTGCATCTGTTCCGTCAATCTGTGGATGGTCAGTGCCGCCTGTTGAGGATCGATCTTGCCCTTCAAAATGAGGGTTGCACAACCCTGGATCGTGGTGATGGGAGCCGTGTATTCGTGGACCAACCGGCTCAACGTTTCTTTGGGATCCTCTGTTGCATTGATGAATGGAGGCCAAGGAGCCTCGTTCAATGGTTTGCGCATCTTACTTGACAACCTCCACATCCAGAAATCTGCCCATCGTGTCAGCCGCGGTATATGCGCTGCCCAGGTAAAACGCCTGGAGACGGTGTTCAATTGGTCCAGGGGCTGGTCATCGCCACTACCATCGCCACCGCATTCTCACGGCTGTGCGAGAGGCTGATCGCCCATTCGTTCAGGCCAAGGTGCCGGGCCAGTTTGCCGGCGTTGCCGTGGAGCAGGATTTCTGGCTTGCCCCATTTGTTGTTCCGCACTTCGACCTCGGTCCAGCGCAGCCCGCCGCCCCAGCCTACGCCGACACCCAGTGCCTTGCCGACCGCTTCCTTGGCCGCAAAACGCGCCGCCAGCGAAGGGATGCGCCCCCGGCAGTGGGCGATCTCGTCCTCGGTATAGACACGCCGCAAAAATCGTTCGCCCCACCGGTCGACGGCACGAGCGATGCGCGGAATCTCGATCACGTCGACGCCAACGGCTAATGGCACTGGATTCATAGCGATCAAGCCTTTTGCCCGTTCATTGCTGCCGCGACTTGCTGTCCCAATTCGACGGCGTAATTGGTGCCCCGATCCCATGGATAGACGTGGTGCATGCAGGCCCAGTACAGGTTGGTCAGCACCGGCGTTTCCGGCGACGGGATGCGCTGTGAGTGATTGATCTCGGGCACGGGCTGGGCGTACGTTTCGCTGAAAGACCATTTGGCCCGTATCCAATTGTCCTCGAACTCGGGGCGTACCTTGACCAGTGCCGGGCGGTAGTGGGCGTATAATTCATCAGCCGACATCTTGAGCTCGGGTGCATCTGTGGGTAGGTAGTCGCCCAGGTAAACGATCACGTCGCCGCCATAGTGCGCTTTTTCCTGGTAGTTGGTGTGCTCGACCATAGATAGACATGGGAACTCGCCCTGCGGCAGGTTCAACCAATAGGTGCCGTCGCGCAACACCGAGTGCTTGAGGGCCAGGATCAGGACCACCGCGCCTATCGATTTCAGCCGAGATATATCCTGGCGGTAATAGTCCGGCAACTGGGCAACCATCTCGCTCAACCGTTTCGGCGATGTGGTCGTCAGCACGCGGTCAAATGTCTCTCCTGTGCCGTTGGGGAACATGAGGGCAATTTGCTCCCTTGCCTGGGCGATTTCACTGACCGGTCGGTTGAGGTGAACCTGCCCGCCCTGCTTGTGTACGGCCTCGGCCAGGCAGTCGATAAAGCGCTGGAACCCGCCATCAAAATAGCCCAGACGTGGGGTGCGGGCGGCAAAACGGGCCCACATCCAGGCCATGTTGACCTGATCAAAGTGGGCCTTGAATTTACCGCGCAGCATCGGCTCCCACAGTTCGTGATAGCCTCGCTCGCCAATTGCGCGCCGCATCCACGCGTGCGCGGTCGTGCGCTCTAGCCGCACACCGTTCCGGATAACATACTTGAGATAGGCTACTACCAGGCCGACGCGCAAGTTTACGAAAAGCGGCAGGTTGGGATAGAGTGCGACCGAGAGCGGGTTGTCGTAGACGTAGGGCTGTCCGTTGACCCACATTGAGGTCTTGGGTGCGCCAAAACGTAACGGCACACGAAGCTCTTTGGCCAGGGCGATCATGGCTTTGTCGCCGCCAAAGACATGCCGGTAAAATCGGTCCAGCGTCCAGTCCCATTCGGGCACAGAAAAACCCGAGGACAATCCCCCGGCGATTGTTTCCGATTCGTAAACGGCAATCTGGTGTCCCAGCTTGCTCAAGGTGTATGCGGCGGTGAGACCGGTGATCCCGGCACCGACGATGCCAATTTTCATGTTGCCTCCGCTTTGATTGTAAAACCCTAGTTTCCCGGTACGCCTGGCAGGTAAATACGATAAATGACGCTATAAGCACGCGTGCTGCCTATCGTCTCTTTTTCCTTTCCGCCGATGGTGTACAGGGTTGTGTCGCTTGCCGCGATACCCGGATAGAGCCATTCCTGAAACAACGGCGAGGCAAAAGGTTTCCACTCGCCCGCTGTGGGATCGGTGTTGCTCAGCTCCAGGAACTCGTTTGCAAACACGGGGTCGTCTTGGCGGCGTTTTCCGCCAACCACGTGCAGCTTGTCATCGATCACCGCCGCACCAATGCCGTTTCGTGGTTGACGCATTGGCGGGCACGTGTCCCAGCCATTCGTGTTGGGATCGTATACCTCACAGGTCGACAATTCTGCCTGGCCGTCCTCTCCTCCCACGACGTAAATATATTGGCCGATCGCTCCAGCGGCGGCATAGGCTCGGCCGGTTGGCATCGGTGTCAATTCGTGCCATTGGTCCTGGCGAGCGTTATAGACATAGGACGTGGTCAGGACGGTAGTGCCGTCCCAGCCGCCAAATAAATACAATTCACCTTCGTAGACCGTGATCGCATAGGCGCATCGTGCATCAGGCATGTTCCCGGCCGACTGCCACGCTCCCGATGGCCCATTGTCCGGTTCGTATACCTCGAGCCGGTTGGTCATCGTTTCATCGGCCAGACGTCCTCCGGGCACGAATAGCTTACCGTATAAAACCACTGCACCTATGTCCGCTACGGGCGTGATTTTGTTTGCGCCACTCGTCCACCGGTTCTGCTCTGGATCAAAGATTTCGACGATGTCGCTGACAGCGCCACCGGCTGTTTCGCCACCAATGGCAAACACGCGGTTGTCGTGGAACACCGCAGCCAGTTTGCTTCGCGGTGTCGGCATCTGGGCGAGTGTTTTCCAGCGCGACTGGCCCGGCATCGGCAGCCTGGGTGCCGAAGTCGCTGCGGACGGGGCGAGATCGGGCGCGGCCGGCAGAGACCAGGTCACCCACAGGCCAATGGCAACCACAAGCGCGGCGGCGATCAAATAGGTTCGTTTCCATTGAGCAAAAGGGGCGAAAGCCATTGCTTGTTGGACGCTGTCCAGTTCCAGCCTGTTATCCTCGACACTTGTCTGTTCGCTTGCCAGAGAGATATCTGTTTGCTCGACCCGCAGCCTGACCAGTCCACTTTCGAGGGCGACCCTTGTTGCTTCGGTTCGCGAACGAACGTCCAGCTTGGCATAGATGTTGCGCAAGTGAACCTTGACTGTATTGGGACTGATGTGCAGCTTTTGCGCGATCTCACGATTGCTCATCCCCTCGCTCAATAGTTCGACCAACTCGGATTCGCGTTCGCTCAGTTGTTCGATCTCTGTTTGTGACATAGCGTTGTTTTGTCTCTCTATTTCTCGAAGCGAATGATGGCGACGCGCGACGTGTGTTCGCCGATCTTGGCCCGTTCGTCTATGCGCCAGCCGCACACCCACACGATCTCGTCATCTGGCCTGACCAGCAGTGGCACCTCATCTCGCCACCAGGCCGGCACCTTTTCGTTGACCAGTAGTTCACTGACCAGTTTTTTTCTGCCTTTCATACCCAGTGGGCAAAAGCGGTCGCCGTCGCGTCGACGTCGCAAGGCAGGCTGTGGGCCCAATACATCGGCGTCAACAAAAGCACACCACACATCGTCGTTTTTTTCCCAACCAGAGAGTGTTTGGGCAGGGACGACAGTCACCTGCACACAACCGTTCTCATCGGGCAGTGCCGTTGAACCGGGGACGGCTAGCTCCAGGCGATCGCGAGTCAGTGCCGGAAAATCGGGCGGAGGAATGTATTCTGCATCGGCAATGAACAACCGGTCATATCCGACGGTAAGCATCAGCCCGCGCGGAAGCGTGGCCCGTGCGCCGACCTGGCCTTGTCGCGCACCCTCCACCGCTGCTTTAACGTGTTCAAAGTTCACATCGCGCAGGTTCCAGCGCAAATGCTGCACGGCTTGGCGCACCAGTGCCCGTTGCGTGGCGTGATGCAACGATCGCCAAATTGCCCTGTCGAAGGCGACCACTTGAGTAGTGAGGTACACGATCGTGCGTTCCCAGGCGTCATTACGCAACTGGCTCAACAGGTCATAGTCTTCACGGATGACCTGCGCGCTGCGGCGCAGGATGGCGCTGAAATTTGGTTTGTACACTTGCTCCAGGTAGGGTAGCAGCTCGTGGCGCAGCTTGTTGCGAAAGAGCGTCGTGTCCAGGTTGGAGCGATCAAATCGTGGGTTCAGATTGTGCTGTGTGCAATAGTGCTCGATTTCGGCGCGTGGCGTCTGGAGCAGGGGGCGGATCAGCCAGGTATCGCGCTCCTGTATAAGGGTTGGCGGGGCGATCAAACGGAGATCGGCCATAGGCGTGGCGGGCAGCATCCCCCTCAACCCTGCCAGACCGGCACCACGCAGCCAATGCATCAGGATCGTTTCGCTTTGATCGTCGGCATTGTGTCCCACAGCGATGCGTGTAGCGCCGATCTGACTCGCTACCTGCATCAGAAACGCATAGCGGGCGCGCCGCGCCGCTTCCTCGATTGCTAGCTTGTTTCGCCGGGCAATGGCTGGTATGTCGCACTTTGCGATCGTGCACGGTACATCTAGCTGTGCGGCAAAAGAGGCCACAAATTCGGCATCTGCTTCTGCGTCTGTTCCTCTGATCAGATGGTTCAGGTGGGCAACGTGCAGTCTGATTGCCAGCCTGTCCCGGCATTTGTCGAACAGGTGCAGAAGGCAAAGTGAATCCGGCCCGCCCGACACGCCAATGACGACGTTGTCGCCTGCCGAGAGGAGACGTTCGCTTTGTATAAACTGAATAACCTGGTCTTGCATACCCACTTGATGTTTGCCACCTGAGCAAAATGCTGTTATACTGACTGCGTTTCCCTAATCGGACTCTGGTCAGTTATGATTGGCCGCAAGAACGTTTGTGCCCAACCCCGATGGAGGTGCTTATAGTGCAACTTGCATACCTTGAGCCTGAGACAACTGTGTCTTTTTACCTCGAAAACGCAGTCCCGATCTTGAAAGAACAATACAATGTGCCAGGCGCAGGCAGGGTGATACTCAAGGGATTCTTTAATCCCAAGGCTCGCATCGAATTGCTGGATGGCACGCACTATCGTGTGTTGTCGCCCAGAAAAGACCAGCGTTATTTGAATCAGGTCGCTTATCCGGTCGTGCATTGGCCGGATAAACTGGAGCTGTGCCGTCTCTTGACGCCAGTCATATCCAAGCGGACAAAGAATCCTCTACCCGAGTTCTTGCGTTTTACGACCTCGCTGGATGACGAGGGGTACATCTTTAGACGCTCAAAGCGGCTGGGCCGGGCGTTTGAGATCTGGGATGGCATGGAAATGAACCGCGTTGTCCAGCGCGAGCTTGCACAAAAGCTGGTCCTGGATGCGACCGTGTTGATATCCGTCCCGGCGTTGCTTGTCCTGCTTTTGCCTTGGCTCGATAATCAGTTCTTGAGCTAGGCGATCCAAGGCTCAATACGCGTTCTTGTGAGAACCAAAGAAAAACAGTGACGACCTGAGCAAAATCTTGATATCCAACCACAACGACCAGTTTTCGACATACCATAGATCGTATTTGAGTCGTTCTGATATTGATGTATCTCCGCGCAATCCATGGATCTGTGCCCAGCCAGTCATTCCCGCTTTTTCCCGGTGCCGTTCCATATAACGCGGAATGCTGCGACGGAATTGCTCGACGTAAACGGGGCGCTCGGGTCGCGGGCCGACGAGACTCATTTCTCCTAGCAGTACGTTGATCAACTGTGGCAATTCATCCACATTGGTGCGGCGCAACAATTCGCCCAATTTGGTGCGGCGCGGGTCGTCTTCGGTGGTCCAGCCGGGGCCATCCTTTTCGGCGTCCTGGCGCATCGATCGGAATTTTAAGCACCAAAAGGGGGCGCCGTCTAGCCCCATCCGTTCTTGAGCGTAAAAGACTGGACCGGGTGAGTCCAGTTTGATCAACAAGGCGACAAACAATAAAAACGGCGACAGGCATACCATACCAACGCCTGCGCCCACGAGGTCGATTGCTCGTTTGAATCCTTGTTTCCACCCATGCATTGTCGTGTCGCGCACAGTGAGCAAGGGCAGGCCATTCAAGTCATCGATGCTCATAGTCGAGGCTATAATCTGGAAAAAGTCTGGAAAAATCTTGACATTGACCCGTCTGCCACGCTCACATAACGAGATGATGCGTAGCAATTCTTGATGGCTCGCGTCGGGTTCGCCGACAATCACCTCGGTGATCTCGAGTTCGTGGATCAGTTCGGGCAACTGATCGACTGTGCCGAGAACCGGAATGCCTTGGATGCGGCCGCCGGGATTATCGTTGACGACGCCGATCAGCCGATAGCCGCTTTCCGGCGATGCGATCAGTTTTTGGATGATCATCTGTCCTACTTCGCCGCTGCCCACGACCAGCACGTGTTCTTCTGCCCAACCATGCCCCCGCAGGTAGGCGCGTGTGCGACGATGGATAACGTGTCCGGTACTAATCAGCAGGATGGTAAGTACCCAGGCATAGATAACCATGCCGCGCGAATAATCCAATTCGAGCAACGTGTTCTTGAAGGCCAGTGACGTCAAGGCAATGGCGATCAACGTGCCGATGGAAACTGTCCCGGCGATGGCGGTCACATCGTCTATCCATTGGTGTGAGCGCTGTTCTCGATACAGGTTGTAAAATGCTGCGGTGCTCAAGATAGAGAGCATTTGGATGACCATCATTCCCAGGTATTCCCCAAAGACCCCGATGTGCTCCGGCGGCGTGGGCCAGTAGATGAGCAGCCGTAACTGGTAGGCGATGTAGAAAGCGAGGCCAATAAGCACCGCGTCCGTCAGAACCAACGTGGTTGTAAAAAGCGAATCGGCGTTTGACTTGATCTGCTCAATCATACCCCTTCCTCCACGGCGACAACAGGTTGTCTCGGACTGCGAACGATTTCGATGGCCATGGCCAAGCCACCCTTTACAAGAATGCCCAGTACAATCAACCAGCCTAACAAAAAGGGCGTGCTGGCTGCGTAATGCTTTTGGTAAAAGACGTACATTGCCCGGTAAAATTCGTAACGTGCTTTGCGGCTGTGTCTGCTGGCTGCACCTTTGTAATGCAGCACGGTGACGTCGGCTTTGTAATACACTTTCCACCCGGCCTGTTTGATCCGAAATGCCCAATCGATGTCTTCGGCGTACATAAAGAGCGTCTCATCGAGCAGACCAACTTGTTGGATTGCTTCCCGGCGTACGATCATGAACGCACCGTTTACGGCATCAACCTCAGTCGACACGGCCGGATCGAGATAGGTCATGTTGTATCTGGCAAAACGTTCGCTCTTGGGAAAGAGCTTGCTCAGGCCGATAATATGATAAAATGAGACCATTGGCGATGGAAACGAGCGACGACATGCCTTGTCCAGAGATCCATCTTGCTGTACCAATCGTGGGCCGGCGATGCCTGTATCCGGGTGTGCATCCATATAAGCAAGCATCTCGCCCAGTGCCGTTGGCGGTAACTTGGTATCGGGATTCAGCAACAGCACATAACGAGGTAATAGCTTGTCAGCAGCAAGGGAGGATGCCGGCTCCTGAAAGCCAAGTGAACGCAAGCCCAGGTTGTTGGCATATGGGTACCCGCCGTTGATATCGCTGGCGATCAACTTGGTTTGTGGAAACTCGGCCTCGACTATGCTGCAACTGTTATCGCGCGAGCAGTTATCGATAACGCAAACCTCGTACCCAAAATCACCTTCGCTGGCGTAAATGGAATGCAAACAATCACGCAGCAGACGCGGTGTGCGATAATTTACGATGATGATTGCCAAATCAAGCATACTTTTTCCCATCAATATCAAGATCGGAGGCTATTGTAGCATAAAGGGAATGGAGGGTCAAACGAAAGTCGCGGATGAAAGTACTTGTGTCATTGGAGATGGCTCCAGGCACAGAGGCCTTTACAATGGCAGTTTGCAAGGATTCGCGTTACGTCGCTATATATGTCCAATCTCCAATGCTCTTTGTACTCCTTTTACAATCGTGGTATAATTTCGAACTTGGGTTTAGAGATTGGCGAGGAGGGGACGTTGTTTCAACGCTTGGCGTGTGCGATCTTGGCTCTGTTTATTATCTTGACGGCGACGGAAGTGGTGGTTTGGGCAGATGATGGTCAGCCGCAAAGCGCGCAAGACATTTCCCTATGGCCGGTTGCTTTGGCCTGGCTTGTGCCGCTCGGGCTTGGCGTGTTGGCTTGTGGTGCGGTGCCTCCAGAGCAAACCTCTGCTGTCATTCGTGTCGGCTGGTTGGCGGTGAGCGTAACCGTTATTGGTTACTGGCTGTGTGGTTTTGCCTTTCAATTTGGTGGCGCGGGGTTTTTCTTTGCCCACGACCCCGGTCTGGCGGGGTTGAAACGCGAGTGGGTGTGGAAGCTGTCCAATGCGGCGTGGGCCGGCGGTGGCGTGTTGGGGCTGGAAGGGTACATGCTGCGTGGTGCAGCATCCACACCTTCGGCATTAGAATTGTTTTTTGCCCAGTTGCCCTGGATGACCACGGCAGTTGCTATCCCCCTTTGGTCACTACAGGGCCGGGCCAAGCCAGTGGCGATGTTTTTGGGCGGCACCTTGGCGGCTTTTGTCTATAGTATGTTGGGCAATTGGACGTGGGGCGGTGGCTGGCTGGCCACGATGGGGAGCAATGCTCAATTGGGACATGGCTTTGTCGATTTCGGGGGCGTTGGAGCCGTCTATCTTGCCGGTGCGTCGAGCGCGTTGGCTGGTATGCTGGCTTTTGGTGCTCGTTCATACGCGCGTTCAACATATGCTGGGACTGTGACCGATCTCGAGTCCGAACCCTATGTGTCGATGCCTGGCCTGCATTTGCCAGTCCTGGCAACGATAGGCGCCTGGTTGGTAATCGTGGGATGGATTGGCTGGGGAGCGAGCACGCCGTTTGCGGTTGTGTCTGGTTTGGAGAGTATGTCGATCCTGGATATGTCAATCGGCACGATGCTGGCCGTCGCCGGCGGCGCCTTTGTCAGCGGTACCTACAGCTGGTTAGTGACCGGGCAAGCCAATACGCTGATGGTCGCGCGAGGTGCGCTCGGCGCGCTCGTCGCTGTTGGTGCTGGCGTGCCTTTTATGCCGTTCTGGGCAGCACTGGCTCTTGGGGCAGGTGTTGGCTTGATGGTGCCTTTGGTGCAATACGTGGTTGAGCATCTGTTCCGGATCGATGACTCAACGTCAGTCATCGCTACGTATGCTATTCCCGCGTTGTGTGGCTTGTTGGCTGTGGGATTGTTGACCGATGGTCACGCCGGACAGAGCTGGAACCAGGCGGATGGCAGCAGCGCCTCGGGGATCGCCGGGTATTGGGCCGCGCCAGGCGCGGCGAGCGATTGGCCGGGACAATTCCAGGCACAGGTCATTGGCATCATCGCCGTTGTGTTGGTCAGCTTTGTCTTGTCCTGGATCTTGTTTGCAGCCATTCAGGAATTGACCAGGGCCTGGCAGGGCGAATACACCATTCGTTTGCCCAGGCACGCAAGCGTTGAGCGAGATCGTGCTTCAAACAGAAAGTGGCGCTGGCCACACATTCGGTTTGTTCGTTCGGGAGTAGAACAAGCCAGCGATCGAGAGCCTGAACCGGAATCTGGGTTTGAATCTGAATCGGAACCAGGAAAATAGGCCTGGTCACGGATCGCAGACATTTTACCAGGCCAGGCACTCAAGATGCGTGTGTTCCAAGAACTGGAAGAATGATCGCGATCTGGGGTAATCGAGTTGGCATATCGTGAGCGATAACGGGTTACGTATTGGCATCATTGGCGGCACGTTCGATCCCATCCACATCGGACATCTGATCATTGCCGATCAGGTCTGCATGCGCCTGGGGTTAAGCCGTATGGTGTTTGTACCGGCCGGTTTGCCGCCCCACAAACTTGACCAACCAGTTACCGATCCTGAACAGCGCCTGGATATGGTCAAACTGGCTATTGCCGATAACCCCCATTTCTGTGTCTCGCGAATGGACCTGGACCGCTTTGGTCCTTCGTACACGGTCGACACAATCCGTTTGTTTCTTGATGCCTGGGGGGCAAATACCGAGATCTATTTCTTGATGGGTTCCGATTCGCTGGCCGAGCTGGTTACATGGCGCCAACCCGACCGGCTGATGCGCTTGTGCCGCATTGTCGCTGTTGGACGACCTGGTTACGAGGTTGATTTGAAGGAATTGGACCGGCTTTTGCCTGGTGCTGCACTGCTCGTGCGTTTGATCGATATGCCTACCTTGGATATTTCCTCAACCGATATCAAACGTTACGTGGGCAATAACCAGTCCATTCGCTATATGGTGCCTCGGGTTGTGGAAACCTACATTTACGATCATGGCCTTTACACACCCCAAGCGCCTGCAAGGCCTATGGAGTGATACAGTGCTCATACGAGAATTGGATGCTGTTGTCAATCCGCCACCCGATAAGCGCCTCTTTTTTCTCAAAGGCCCTGCAGGTACGGGCAAGACGACCATCGCCATACGACGTTTGCGGCAGTTGCTGTTGAATGGTGTGTCCGCCGAGTCGATCCTGGTCTGGGTGCCCCAACGCATGCTTGGGAAGCCCTATGATGATGCACTGTGGGAATTGGATAGCCCCGGCGGAGAGGTGAGTGTTGTTACTATGGGCGGGTTAGCACGGCGGATGACTGCCCTGTTTTGGCCCCTTGTCGCCGAACAAGCCGGGTTTGCGCACCCAACACAACTGCCTGTTTTCCTTACCCTGGAGACGACACAGTATTATATGGATCACATCGCCGCCCCATATATCGACGAAGGCCAATTTGACAATCTGTCCATCCGTCGTAATCGTCTGTGCAGCCAGATCATTGACAATCTGAACAAGGCTGCTGTGGTCGGTTTTCCACACACTGAGATCGCGGCGCGGCTCAAAAGTGCGTGGGGTGGTGAAAGCGCACAAAAGCGCGCATACGATCAAGCGCAGGCGTGCGCAAATGGTTTTCGAGCGTATTGCCTGGCTCACAACCTCTTGGATTTTTCTTTGCAGGTCGATCTGTTCTTTAGTCATATCTTGACCAATCCTGTCTGCCGCAAATACCTGTTTGAGGCATATCGACACCTTATTGTGGACAATGTCGAAGAGGATACGCCACGCGCTCATGATTTGGTGAAACAATGGTTGCCTGAGTGTCAAACGGCCTTGCTGGTGATGGATCAAGGAGCCGGTTATCGTGCTTTCCTCGGTGCGGATCCAAAAGGCGCAGCCGAACTCGAGTGGATGTGCCAAGACTCGCTAACTTGTACCGAGTCGTATGTGATGTCGCCACAGGTAAGTGTATTAGGCTGGCACCTGGTGCAGACACTGGGAAGCCAGGTCGGTGATGAGTTGCTGTCGAGCCCGTTCGCTCGCCCGCTTAAAGCAACCAAGCCGCTCGATGTCTTGCAGTTCAATTACGTCGCTTTCCAGCCACAAATGCTCAACTGGGTTGCAGATGAGATCGCGACATTGGTTCACGAGGATGGTGTATCGCCAGAAGAGATTGTGATTCTGTCGCCTTTTTTGGGCGATGCGCTTCGGTTCACGTTGGCAGACGCATTGGCCAAGCGCGGGATCCTGGCTCGTTCTCACCGTCCCTCGCGTGCGCTTTTTGACGAGCCTGCCGTCCATTGTTTGTTGACCTTGGCCAGCTTTGTCTATCCCGGCTGGAAGCGTTTGCCAGAGCGGACCGATGTCGCTCAGGCCCTGATGGTGGCAATCGACGGGCTGGATCTGGTACGAGCCAAGCTGCTGGCCGAGGTTGTTTATCGCCCCAAGGATGGAATACCGCAATTGAGCAGTTTCGACCAGATTCGGACGGATATGCAACAGCGGATTGGGTTCGCCTTTGGAGCCAGGTTTGAGCAGTTGCGCTGCTGGCTGGTTGACCATCTAGAGGCCTACGAGCTGGATGATTTCATTGCCCAATTGTTCCAGGATGTGCTGTCAGGCCCTGGATTCGGCTTCTATCATGATCTGGATGCCGGCCGAGTGACAGAAAATGTGATTGAATCGATCCAAAAGTTCCGCCGCGCCGTCCAGGATACGCTGGATACTCCGACGGCGATGGCTTCTACTGTCCATTTGCTCGGTTACGAATACGTTCGGATGGTTGAACAGGGCGTGATTGCGGCCATGTATCTCACAAACTGGCAGTCCGAAACGAGCGGGGCAGTGCTTATGGTCCCGGCCTATACCTTTTTGATGGCCAACCGGCCGGTAGAGGTCCAGTTCTGGCTCGATATTGGCAGTAACGGATGGTGGGAACGACTCAATCAGCCGCTGACGCACCCATACGTGCTGAGCCGGTATTGGCCCGAAGGCAAGGTTTGGGGAGATGACGACGAGTTTGCAGCCCGGCAACTGGCACTGGGCAAACTCGTGTTAGGGCTGCTGCGCCGGTGTCGAAAGCAAGTCTATTGGGGTATCGCCGATCTGAGCGAACAGGGTTATGAGCAACGGGGGCCGCTGCTGCAAACCATACAGCGGATGTTGCGCCAGGCAAATAGGTCTATTTAGCCAAGGTAAAGGTAAAGCGGCTTCCTTTGCCAACTTGGCTTTCAACCCAGATCCGCCCGGCGCATAGCTCGACCATATCCTTGGTGATCGAAAGGCCAAGCCCGATGCCTTCGTGCTCGCGAGTGAGCGAATCCTCTACCTGGTAGAATGGCCGGAAGATGTTTTCGAGCTCTTCCTCTGGAATCCCGACGCCTGTATCCCACACTGAAAGCCACAGTTCCTTGCCCTGATCTTTGATCTCGATGCCTACCTGGCCTTCTGAGGGTGTAAATTTGACCGCATTGTTCACCAAGTTTCCAATGATGATGTGCACTTTTTGCCGATCCGAACGGATAGGGGCCAGGTCTGGCGGCACTTTAACAGTGAGCTGGATCGCTTTTTTCTCTATTGCTAGAGCCGAATCCTGCAAAACGTCCTCGAGCAGTTCGCCCAGGTCAAAGGTGATAATGTTGACTGGATACTCACCCGTCTGCAAAAGTCGCATATCGAGCAGGGCGGCGATCAGCTCGCGAAGGCGCAGAGCATTGCGAACGATGATCTGCATCCGTTGTTTGAGGTTTGGTTCTTCGATTTCATCTTCGAGCAGGTCGGCATGTCCAAGCAAGATTGCCAGAGGGGTGCGCAGTTCGTGGGCGGCGATGTTGATAAACTCGCTTTTGATGTGATCGACTTTTTGCAGTTCCTTGTATGCACGCTGAATATCGTCAAAAAGTTGGGCGTTCTGGAGAGCAATGGCTGCCTGTCCGCACAGTACGGATAGGAGCTCACTGTCGCCTGTCGCAAATTCCTCATTGCTATCAGATTTCGCCAGCACAAGTGCGCCAACAGGTGAATCCATGGCCAAAAGGGGGTTAAACAAGAGGTGTCCAACCCCAAGCGCACTGCTGAGCTCTTGAGCCGGGCCATCACCCGCTTCTTCGGGGTGAATCAGTACTTGTTCCCGGTTATCTAGTAGCTCTTTGACAATTGGTTCAGGAATGCTCTCGCCGTCAATGCCAATACTGGCTTTTAGGTTCAGGTGCCGGTTTTTGTCGATCAACATCAAGGCACCCATTCCGGCTCCCAGTTCGTTGCAGGCGGTTTGCAGTACTTGTTGGGCCAGTTTACTGGGATCGACGTTGGTCATCAAGGTCTTGTTTAGCTCGAACAGGGGAATGAGGGCGTTCAGGCGCGTGTTTTCTCGACGGAGACGTTCTTTTTCCAGAGCGTGATTGATCGTTTGCTCGATGGTGCTGAGGTTAAGCGGTTTTTCGATGAACTCGGTAAAACCGAGCTTGACTGCTTGGATCGCTCTTTCCATCGTGCCAAAGCCAGTCATGACCACACAGACAAGGTCCGGATGGAATTCGCGGATGATCTGGGCTGCTTCAAGTCCACTCATTCCCGGCATTTGAATATCGGTCAGAAAAAGGTCGAATTTCTCTTGTTGCGAGACTTCAATGGCCTTGTACCCATCATTCACGGTCGTGACCTGGTAGCCTTGGCGCTCAAAGACGCGCCTACACAATGCCAGGATATCTGGCTCGTCATCTGCGATCAAGATTCGTTCTTTTGGCACCCGATTCCTCCGTTCGCATATCGGCCAACTATGCGCCAGCAATGGGTTGACTACCTGTCGTAGCTCGATAACATCACCGAGATGCAAAAATAAGGTAATGGCTTGACGCTTTTCACATCTCGGTGATAAGGTTGAACATATGAAACAGTTGACAAAACGCTATTCGCCCAGGTTGCGGTAAGCTTCGCGCTCGATCCAGCTATCCAGTAATTCGCGTTTGACACGCCACTGGCGTCCGACCTTGAATGCCGGGATTTCGCCTTCCCGTGCCAGCCGTCGAACAGTCAGTTCATGCAGGCTCAAGTATCGGGCAACCTGTTCGATGGTCATAATTTCGCTGACGTCACGGAATGGTTTTTCAAGGAAATCTTGAGCGCCGAGTGCAAAGGCTTCTTTGATTTCTTTGTCGACATCGTGACCGCTCATCATAATCACCACCGCGTCAGGGGCGATTTCTTTGAGTTGTTTTAGCGTTTCTACGCCATCTATGCCGGGCAGGCGGACATCCAAAAAGACGAGATCGTATTTTTGAGCGCGCATTTTTTCGACCGCGTCGTATCCATCAGCGGCTACTGTGACTTCTTGTGGGCCGCCAAGCAATCTCTCAAATAGATATCCGACATCCTGGTCGTCATCTACAACCAAAACCCTAAAATCTTTACCTTCTGTCACTTTTCGCTCCCTGCTTTCATCAAAATTTTATGTGTGGTACGGAATGCCGTTTGATTAGGAACATTATACCCTATCACCTGTCTTCTGTCAACGCATAAAAACGTTAACAAAGTTATATCAACAGCCTTGCCAAGTGGTTGGCTCCTTTGCAGAGGTTCCTGATAACATCTTTTCAAGGGTTGGCAAATGATCGGTTACAGCTTGACAGAGGTCGATGTGGACTTTTCGAGTACCTGCTCGGCCGTGACTTCACACCCCAGTTTCTGTGAGAGGTAAATGCCTTCCGAGATGAGCATTGTATTCAGCGCCAGCTTGGCTGTGGGCAGCAAGGCGACGCGACCTTGAAGAGCTGCAATCCAGTGATGCTGCGCGCTGTCGTATTCGTCGCCGATATCTTGCACGTTGTGCTGTCGATACATAAATCCGTCCAGGTTGGCAGTGCTATTCATATCCAGATCGCCGATGCTGTGATAAAAGCCGAATGGTTCCAGGCGGATGCCGCCCTTGCTGCCTACAATTGAGGATCCCTCAAAGCCATCGAGCAGAATGGCCCACGATTCGATGATGTCCAATGAGAGGTCGTTCTCAAGACGCACAAAACCCAGCCCAAGCTCTTCAACATTGTATCCGCTGGATTCGCGCCGTTTTTCGTCCATATCTACTTGTTGGTAGGTCTTGCCGGTGATGCGTTCTACCTTGGGATTGCCGAGCAGGTAGAGCATCCGTGCGATGTGATAGACGCCCATATCGTAGAGCGCGCCCCCTCCCGAATTGGGTTTTTGCACAAAGGCCGGACTACCGTAACCGTCGACAAAGGGCCGTCCTCGCCGGCGAAAGCCCGTCGAGCGAGCATGATAGACCTGGCCCAAGTAACCATTGTCAATCAGCCACTTGGCGGCTTTGGTCTCTTTGCTGTACAACGTACCAAGCTGGATCGACAGTTTGTGTCCCAACTTTTGGGCCGTGTCGTACATCCGCTGTGCATCGACAAAGGCGCCGGCCATTGGCTTTTCACAATAGACGTGTTTGCCTGCCTCCAAAGCAGCGACGGTCACCGGCATATGGAAATTGTTGTGCAGACACACATCGACGGCCTCAATGTCGTCGCGCTGCAACAGCTTGCGAAAATCGGTATAGACGTTGGGGATGCTAAACTCTTTAGAGACACGCTGACCTTCTGCTTCGTTGATGTCAGCTAGGGCGACGATCTCGGCAGCCTCGATCTTGGCATAATTGCGTAGGTGGCTTTTGCCAATCTGGCCTACGCCGACGATGCCGATGCGGATTGTTTTTCCTGACATAGTTTTTCTCCTTTGGATGCTAGTTTTTGGTGCCGGCCCGAATCGCCAAGCCAGCAGTCACACTGTTAAATACGTCTGATAATACGACCTTGTCCAAACCAAAGTGCTGTTCGAGCATCTCGACAAAACGCGGAATCTGGGCTGAGCCGCCCGTGCGGACGACGGCGTCAATGTCTGTTGTCTTGAGGCCGGACGCGGCCAACGTGTTGAGCAAACATGTTTCAATGCGCCGCGTCTCACTGGTAATCAGCGATTCGAACTGGGAGCGGGTGAGCGGCTGCCAGATGTCAATGTCTTCGCCTGTGAAATGGATTGGGTAAAAGCATCGGTCGGATAGGGCAATCTTGGCTTGTTCTACCCGATCGAACATACGAATGGCGTAATTGTTGACCACCAACGATTCGAGTGCGCGCACGCGGGCCGGGTGGCTGCTGGTTACCTGGGCGTTTTGAAAGAAACGCAGCGTCTCAAAACGGTTCAATTCCAGCACGCTCTGCCAGTTGCTCAACGCATCGGTGTATTGATCGGGAAACACGGTCTCATTGTGCTCGCCCCACGTCGATCCCCGCCCAAAGTGCTCCCGCATCACGCCCTCGACGATGCGCTGGTCGAACACGTCACCGGCAATGCCCACGCCGCCGGTGGCAAACACTTGATCCTTGGTCTTCGCTGGCGAATGATCGCCCTTGCCCACGCGCATCACGGTGATGTCGAGCGTTCCACCGCCAAAGTCAAAGACGACGATGTTTTGTGGCTCACTGATTCTCAATTCATAGTGCAATGCGGCGGCGATCGGCTCCAGTTCAAAATCGATCTCCTCAAACCCTGCCATTTGTGCAGCCTGGCGCAGCCGTTCCTGGGCCCGCTGGTTGTTGGCTTCCAGCCCGACAAAATGGACCGGCCTGCCAAGCACCACGCCGGTGACTCGTTCGCCGGCCTGTATTTCTACCCGTTCTCGTATTTCGCGCAGATAGATTGCGATCAGTTCTTCTAACGTATAATAGTGTCCAAAAATCGACGTGCCATCATAGCTGGTTGCCAGTCCGCTCTTGATCGATCGCAGCAGCCGACCGGGCATCAGTTCATCGATCAGGACATAGACATCCTTGATGAACGACATATCGGCTGCTGTAACCTCGATCTCGCCGACGTATTCGCGCACCATCTTGGTCGGGCGTCCGATGTTTTGTTCATAGTAGACGTCGAGCGCCTCTTTGCCGACAAAGGTCTTGTCTTTGGTGATGTACAGCATGGAGCGAATCACGGTCGGATCGGGGCTCGCCGGGTCTACGGGAAAGAGGTGGACCTGTTCACCGTCGAAAAACGCGGCGCCAGAATTGGTTGTTCCAAAGTCAATGCCAATACGCATCACAACCAATCCTCCGGCACAAGCGTCACTGCCAGGATCGGGTCTTTGTGGGTGTTGTGCAGTTGGATGCCCTTGCCAGCTCGCGTCTGCAGCGGAATGTCGGTGGTCGGTGTAAAGAACAATTTGCCCGAGTAGGTCAGGTAAAGCAGCCGGCTTGCAGGCGAGCAGGGCAGCATAGTCATAACGTCGCGCGCCAGGAAAATGCGCCTACTCTTGGCACCGGGTTTGGCGATGGGTTTTAGTTTGGACGTGTCATATCGCGTGGCCTGCCCCGAAGTGGTGACGATCAAGAGTGTTGTCTCTTGTGGCAGGGCGACGGCAGCGACGCAGCGGTCATCCGGATCCAGCGTGGTGGCACCCGAGCCCCTGACGTCGATCGTGCGCTGTGAAAAGCGGACGGCCTCGCCCCAACGGGTGAGCAGCATAATATCGCCCTGCT
>JAFGJF010000106.1 GCA_016929205.1 Anaerolineae bacterium | reverse complement strand
GGCCTGGGGATCGACATCGACGAAAAGCTGGCGGCACAATACCCGTGCGAGGATACGGTCGAGTGGTGGACACAGAGCCGCCTGCCCGACGGCAGCCCGGCGCGGCCCTGACATACGGGGTCTACTGATCCCAACATATACAGCTACGCGATTTTTTGCCCCCTATGAGAGGCATTCAAAAGTTTAGGAAATTTCGTCCGGATCAGTAGCTCACAATCTTGCCCCTCTCCCCGGATTGTCAAATCCAGGGGGAGCAAAAATGTGGATCTCGATCCATCTAGAACTGGTTTGACAATCATGACAAGCAACAAAAAAGACCCACCCATCCGCCCGCGCCTGTATATTTCGGTGATGCTGCTCATGTTGATGCTGGTGCTGTTTGCGACGGCACAGTGGGACTGGCTGCTGGCTGTCTTTCTCGGCTTTTTGCTGGGGAATGGCCTGAGTACGTTGTGGGAGCGCCGCAGCTAGGATTTGCGGAGGCTCGACACAAATTGTCTTTGGATAACCCAACTTGGTAATGGACCATGTCCCATCACATTATTCGAACGATACGTACCACACACTGCAAGCGAGGACCGCAGCGCTGCGCAATATGCCGCCAGATGAACACCGCGCGGATCTGCCTGCTGGACATCGATCCGCCTCAACCGGGTATGATGCAGCGGCGGACGATCGAGGTCGAGATCGACGGCGAACGCGTCTGGCGCGAGTTTAATGTCGTCCGCGCCTTTGCAAGTGAAGAACAAGCGCTCGCTTATGCGGCCACGCATCACATCCAAGATATCGCGTTGGCAGATTAGGCCGTGCCTGGGAAATAGAGACGTTCGGAAGGAATAGGATATGCCCTGGAGAAACCGTTACGCCGTGATCCTCGTCCAAAGCACCGGGCACGCGATCCGCGCCGAAAAAGTGCTCAATATGGCAAACATTGGCTGTAAATTGATCCCCGTGCCACGACAGATCAGCTCAAACTGTGGGGTCTGTGTACGGGTGGAACGATCGGACGTTGACGCCGTCAAAGCAGCGTTACAAAAGAACAAAGTCGATTTTGAAAGCATTCACGAAATCTGAATACAAGGAGCAACGATGGCGAAACTCATTGACGCCCGAGGGTTGCCATGCCCGCAGCCGGTGATCCTGACACGAAACGCACTCAAAGAAAGCAACGAAGCGACAATCATTGTCGACAACGAGACGGCACAGCAGAATGTCACCCGCATGGCCCAAAAAGCCGGGTACGCTGTCCAAGCCGAACAACACGACGACGACATCACTCTGCATATCGGCGGCAAAGGGACGGCCGATGCTGTAGACGATCAAGAGGTCAGTTGTGAGCTCGCGCCGTCAGGAGGGCCGCTGGTGCTGGTCGTCTCGAGCGAGTTTATGGGTCGCGGCGAGCACGACGAACTGGGCAATGTTCTGATCCGTGGTTTTTTCCATACCCTCGGCGAAGTCGAACCAGCGCCAGAGACGATCATTTTTTTCAACAGCGGCGTGAAATTGACGATTGAAGGATCCCCGATCCTGGAAGACCTGGTGTCATTAAGCCAGCGCGGCATCGAACTTTTGGCTTGCGGCACCTGCCTGGGGTATTACGAGATCGCGGACAAACTGGCCGTAGGCGAGGTATCAAATATGTATACCATTGCCGAAACCATGCTAAATGCAGGCAAAGTCGTTCAGCTCTAATCCCAGCTCTAGACTGGGACATCTTGATCGGTAAGGCTTTAGTATGGGTCATAACCCTTGGCACAAACTCGGACCCGCCACAGTCAAGTACAATGAAAGCAATCTAGACACCTGGATCAGGCAGCCGGCGAACACCTGGTCAAATCTGGCGTATGTCTTTGTCGGATTGTGGCTGTACGCACGATTTGGGATCGAGACATACCATATGCTGTGGATGGTCCCACTGACGGCAATTCTGATCGGGGCGACATCCTTTCTGTACCACGCCTCGTTCACCTTGGCGTTTCAGACATCCGACCTGATCTCGATGTACCTCTTTTCCTGCCTGCTCATGGTGCTCGACCTGCAAACGCTGTTTCGCTTTGGCGACGGCGCGTTCTACAGCTTGTACCTGGCGCTGGTCCTGGGATCAAGCATCCTGTTTTTGCGGATCAAGGCCAAATCAGGCATCATTATCTTTGGCACACACGTGCTGGCGATCCTTGTGCTGCAAAGCATCATTGGCATCAGCGGCCACACGACGATCAACTATACAAGTTTCACCTGGATGCTTGTGACGCTTTTGCTGGCGTTTACATTCTGGCTACTGGATTTGAAAGGCGTTTTGTTTCGCCCGGACAACCACCGGATCCAGGGACATGCGCTCTGGCACTTGATCAGCTCGTTGTGCTTTATTTTCGTGTATTATCACTATGCGCAGTAAATACGCTATCGAGCTATGTTGTCGACGATGAACACCGTTCCCATCCAGGTACCGCGCGCCTGGGAGCAGTTGTCCCTTGATCGCCTTGATGGCACAGTGTTGGTGATCGGCGACACGGATACAGGCAAGAGCAGTTTTGCCCGCTATCTCGTTCAGCGCCTGTTGAGACAGGGAAAACACGTCGCCCATCTGGACGGGGATCCCGGGCAGAGCTCACTTGGGCCACCGGCGACGATGACGCTGCTGCTCCAGCCCGGTGGCCAGTGTTGGCGCTGGTTTGTCGGTGACATTTCCCCCGGCAGACACCTGCTTGCCGTGCTGACCGGCGCAGCGCGGTTGGTGCAGGCAGCCCACGAGGCCGGCGCAGAGGTGGCGGTGTATGATACAACCGGCTTTATCAGCCCGGTCAACGGCGGAACGGCGCTCAAGCTGGCGCTGATCGATTTGCTGCGCCCGGCAGCCGTGTTTGCCTTTCAGCGCCGCTTTGAACTCGAATCGCTGCTGCCGCCGCTTCGACGCAGCAGCCGCGTGCGCGTGGTCGATCTGAAACCGTGCGATGCCGTCGAACGGCGCGATTCTCTCACCCGGCAGGCGCACCGCGCGGCGCAATACGCCAGCTATTTTGTGGGCGCACAACCACTGCGGATCGAATACCACCGGGCGGTTATTTTGCCCGCGGCCCCACTGTTCCCTGGCCGGCTCGTTGCCTTGGAAGACCACAACCGGTTTACCCTGGGCTTGGGCATCGTGCTAGAAGCGGATCAAGATGGGCGCGACATCATCTTAAAAACACCGCTGACCTCTTGGCACGGCGTCGATGTACTGCATCCCGGAGACGTGACCGTTGATCCGGAAACGTTTCAAGATCGACGGCTGACGAACAGAGAACCTTGAGATTTTAGCACTATGTTGTTATATTGGGCTATTTTCTAACCTTCAAGCCGTTGAGTCTGGAGGAATGTATGAAAAAGATTGTGATTACGTCAGGTTCTGTCTCGCTGGAAGCAGAGCTGAACGACAAACCTACGGCACAGCAGGTTTGGGCAGCGCTGCCCATCGACGGACATGCCAACACTTGGGGAGACGAGATCTATTTTGAAATCCCGGTCAGTGCCGGGTCAGAGCCGGATGCCCGCGCCGATGTCGAGGTCGGGGAATTGGCCTACTGGCCGATGGGCAGCGCCTTTTGCATCTTTTTCGGGCCAACGCCGGTCAGCACGGGATCGCAGCCGCGCGCCTACAGCCCGGTCAATATCCTGGGCCGCATCATGGGCGACGCAACGCGATTCCGCGCCGTTCGTAACGGGGATGCGATGCGGATCGAGCAAGCCGAATGACAGTTTCTATCCGCCAGGCAACCATGACCGACTATGTTGAGCTGTGCGCTGTCCTGGACGAAGGCGATGCCCATCACCGCAAAGCCCTGCCACACCTTTTTCGCCAGCCCGACGGACCGGCACGCAGCCGAGCGTACATCGCCTCGGTGATCGACAACCCGTACGCGTGTTTCTTTGTCGCCGAACGAAATGGGCGAATCGTGGGCGCGCTTCACATTTTGCTCCGCGAGACGCGCGACATCCCGATCCTTGTGCCCCGTCGTTTCGCCGTGATCGAAAACCTGATCGTGAGCAAACCATCTCGCCGCACGGGCATCGGGCGCGCGCTGATGGAACGCGCACACCAGTGGGCATTGGAGCAAAACGTCACCGAAGTCGAGTTGAACGTGTGGGAGTTCAATGAAGGTGCGCGGGCGCTCTATGTCGAATTGGGTTACGAGACCACGAAAAGATCGATGAGCAGGTCGTTGGTGAAACGTGATGTGTAAAACATCACTCGCCAAGACAGCAGACACTCAAGTGGGTGGAAGGTACAATGACTGATATGGACAAAGTTCAGGTTCCGACGCTCTATGCAGATTTGTTGACCGCTTATCTGAATGGCGGCGCGCTCGATCCATTGTTGGCGCTCTTTGACGATCACGCTCGGGTAGAACGTTACATATGGGGGGAAACGCCTCGGCTCTATTGTGGATTGGAGCAGATCGAAGAGTCATTTTTGCGCTTGCCAGCCGTTGGCGGCACATTCCATATCACCGACGTTCAGGTCGAGGGTGACATCGTTCATGCCTGGTTTGTGACGGAACAGTTTGCCTATCCTTTGCAGGGAACGTATCGTTTCGAGTTGAACGATCAATCCAAGATCGTTCGCCTCTACACGTCGGCGGCCTATCGACGTGCTGCGTCATAGACTTGGGAAACACCATCGTGACCAACACCGATCTGTTTCTACAGCTTGCCATTGAGACGGCGCGCGCCGCCGGGCAGGTCATTCGCCGGGGCGCGATGGTTGGCGAGTTCCACACCCGGCAAAAAGGGGTACGGAACGTGCTTACGGACGTCGATCTGGTGGCGGAACGAACCATCGTCCAGGCTATCCAGCACGCGTATCCCGATCACGATATCCTGACCGAAGAAACGCCGGCCGGAGGGCGCCGCTCACGCTACCAATGGGTGATCGACCCGCTGGACGGCACCAGCAATTTCGTGCACCGTTATCCCTGTTTTTCGACGTCGATTGCCTTGACCTGCGACGACGAACCGGTGGTCGGCGTTGTATATGACCCCATTCACGAGGTCCTCTTTGCCGGCGCGAGAGGGCTGGGCGCGACGCTAAACGGCCATCCTTTGCAGGTCAGCCAGATCGACGCCTTTATCCAGACCCAGATCGGTATGGATTGGTCGTACAATGAAGCGCTCCGGGCGCAAACGTTGAGCGTGATGTCCAAAATGGCTGCGCACGGCGGGACAATCCGCTGCTGTGGTTCGGCAGCATTGGGGATCTGCTATGTTGCTGCCGGGTGGTGGGATGCCTACTTTCACCTGGGGTTAAGCGCCTGGGATGCGGCAGCGGCTGTATTGATCGTCCGTGAGGCAGGCGGTACGGTGACAAATCTGACCGGGCAAGATTGGCGGATGGGAGAGGAGGCATGCCTGGCCAGCAACGGCACGTTGCACGCCCAGTTTTGCGAATATGTGCGTATCGGCTCGCAGTAAACTCAAAATCGCCAAGCATGTTTTCCCTCAACTCGTGCATCTCTAATGAATTTCTAATATCCCTCTAATGTTCTTCTAATGTTCCTTTGCTAGATTACAAGTGTCTGAAAAGGACACAGCTGATTACGCTGAGGCAAGTTTTGCCGCATCTAGAGCTAATGGCAGTCTAACGTGCACATCACTTTCTTCAATTTGGTTAGTCGTGTCCTTTTGTGTTGCCAGTTTATCAATTCATATCAAGATAGGAGGGATAACGATGTTGGTGAGACCATTTAGTAGAGGATTGTCACCGTGGCGCGAGATAGAACGCCTACAGCGTGAAATGAATAGCTTGCTTTCCGGGACGTCGAGGTGGCCCGGCTTGAGCGCTGCATCGAGCTATCCGGCGATGAATGTCTGGACGGATCAGGATAGCGTTGTGGTCACAGCTGAACTTCCCGGCGTCGAGCCGGAGGACATTGATATTTCGGTCAAAAACGACACCCTGACGTTGAGCGGCAGCAGGAAGCCCGATGAGGCACAGGAAGTCGAGACCTATCACCGGCGAGAACGGGGGAGCGGCAGTTTTACGCGCTCTTTCCAGCTTCCTTTCCAGGTCGAGCCGGATAAGGTGGAAGCGAGCTATCGAAAGGGCATCCTGAACATCACCTTGCCGCGCGCTGAAGCTGACAAACCAGAAAAGATCGCCATCAAGGCAGGCTAGTTGGCTCGAGAGATTCAAACAACCGACTTGGAAATGGAGGATGATACGATGACTGAGGAAACCAAAGACCTACAGGTTCAGGAAACAGAAAAACGCCAAGTAGTGGAAACCGACGCCGAGCGCACCCGTGACCGGTTGGCTTTTGTGCCTCGCGCGGATGTCTTTGAAACCGCTGACGAGATCGTCGTGGTGGCCGATATGCCCGGCGTCGACGAGAATTCGGTGGACATTACCCTGGAGAACAATGTGCTGACCATTAATGGTTACGTCGAGCCAGAGCAGCCCCAGGGACTGAGCCTGGCTTATGCCGAGTACCAGGTGGGTGACTATCAACGTGCCTTTACCCTGTCCAACCAGATCGATCGGGACGGGATCGAGGCCACGGTCAAGGACGGCGTCATGCGCCTCCACCTACCCAAGATCACAGAGGCCAAGGTCAAGAAAATCGCCATCAAGGCGGGCTAGATATTCAAACAGCCAGCGGGCAGCTTTGACAAAATGGACCGTGGTGTATGGTAGCTCAAGGTGGAACGCTGGCTGCAAATAGTTGAATGGAAGGAGGAAAATTGTCATGCCAATCACTGATTTGATTCCTTGGAGGAAAAAGGAACCTGTTCAGCAGGAGCAAGAGCGCTCGGTACAGAGCTCAGGACAACCCTTTACGGCCTTCCAGCAAGAGATGAATAGGTTGTTCGATGACTTTTTTGGACGATCTGCGCTGGAGCCGTTCGGTGCGCTGCGTGAGGGATGGGATATGTTTAGCCCTCGGGTGGATGTTGCCGAGACAGAGCAAGATGTTATCGTATCTGCCGAGTTGCCCGGGCTGGATAACCAGGACATCGACGTGAGTCTGTCACACGGACTGCTTACCATCAGCGGCGAAAAAAAGCAGGAAAAGGAGAAAAAGGGCCGCAACTATTACCATGTCGAACGTTCCTATGGCTCTTTCCAGAGATCGGTACCCTTGCCTTCCGAAGTAGATGCCGGCAAAGTCGATGCTGTTTTTAAGAACGGCGTGCTGACCATTACCCTACCCAAGGCCGGTGGAACAAAAGCTGGCAAAAAGATCGCCATCAAGACCTAGGCAAAGGGTTCACGGGCCGATATACTTCTGGTTTGGTTCCAAAGACAAACCAGATCGTGTGGTTCTGAAAGGCACGAGATGCCTAATCGCAAATCGAATACGATCCGGTGATCGCTGTGGCTGAGCCACAGTGGTGCCTGACAGACGACATAAGGGGTAAGACAGGGCATACTGTCTTGCCCCTTTTATCATCACGTGGTATCATTTATGCTCACAAGCTGGCGAACACGTGGAGGGTAGAGATGAGGGCGGAGTTGATCTATAACACCTCCGCCGGGCGCCGAGTCGTCCGGCGCGACCTGGATTGGGTGATCGAGTACCTGGCAAGCAGTGGGTGGGTCGTCTCTATTCACGAGACACACGCGCCACTGGAAGCCACGGCTCTGGCGTGTCGCGCAGCGGCGAACGGAGCCGATGTGGTGATCGCTGCCGGGGGCGACGGAACCGTCAATGAGGTAGTCAACGGGATAGCCGGTACAGAATCGGCCTTGGGCGTGCTTCCCGTGGGCACAACCAATGTGTGGGCCTTGCAGATGGGCATTCCCACACTCAGTCCGATCGGACCAACTGCCAGCCTGGCCAGGCTGATGGCCGATCTGGAGGTGCGAATCGCTCATCCCTTGCCGGTGAACACCTGTCGATCCGTGCTGCTCGATGCTGCACGCGTGCTGGTAGAGGGAAAGCCCCATGTCGTCGATGTGGGCCGGGTGAATGGCCGCCACTTTTTACTGTGGGCGGGCATTGGCTTGGATGCGGAAGTGACGATCAGAGTGTCCCCTGAAGACAAAAAGGCGTTCGGACCGTGGGCCTTTGTTGGCTCGGCACTCGACGTGGTGCGCGAGTACAAGAGTGTGAACACCCGATTGATCCTGGATGGGGAGGTCAGGCAGGTCAAGACCTCATTGATTGTGGTCAGTAACATTCAGCTCTACGGTGGCGTGCTGCCCATCGGTGCCCGGGCCTGCGTGGACGATGGACTGCTAGACGTGTGCGTATTCAAGGGAGAAGGACTGCTCAACTATGTGCAGCACATCCTCAAAGTGGCGGCACGCCAGCATCTGAACGACGCGGACATTGAAT
>JAFGJF010000682.1 GCA_016929205.1 Anaerolineae bacterium | reverse complement strand
GGCACAGCAGTACCTGATAAGGCATATCGGGCAGCCGATGGGTATCAAGAATGACGTGTGTGACAGCCATCAAGTGATCGTCGATCGCATTGGACAGGTGGGGCGTGGCAAGACCGTGCGACGTGAGCAGAATCACGTCGTCCAACGCGTCGTTCTGGAAAGGCTTTTGTCGAGAGTCCCGATCAAAAGCGACAGGGTCTCCTTCTCGAGCGCGTTTGAAGCGGATGGCCGGCTCGATCCCTTGGGCCTCAAAGTGCGCGCGCTGCCCGGCCGGCAGCGTACGGCAGTGGCCATCGTAGTGAGGCGGTACGTCTCGAGCCTTTTGCGCAGCATAAAGTTCGGACAGTCGTTGGGAAGAGCAGTAGCAAGGGTAGGCTCGTCCTGCATCCACTAACTGCCGGGCGTGGTGCCGGTACAAGGCCAGCCGTTCCGACTGGGCATAGGGGCCATACTCGCCGCCTTGGCCGGGGCCTTCATCCCAATCGATGCCCAGCCAGCGCAGGCCGTCAATCATCGCGCCGGCTGAATGGGCAGCGTTTCGGTCGATATCGCGGATGTTCAGGATAAAAACGCCCAAGTGGTGGCGGGCAAACAACCAGTTAAAGAGGGCCGTACGCAGGCTGCCGATGCCGGCACATCCGGCCTGATCGGCAGTAAACCGGACGCGAACGTTCATACCATTACTTGGGTTCGGCAAAGATCATCCGGCCGGCAGCCGTCTGGATCATCCTCGTGACTTGCACCTCAACTTTTTTGTTTCGGTGCTGGAGGCCATCTTGGACGACCACCATCGTGCCATCATCGAGGTAGCCAACTCCTTGTCCAACCCCAGTCCCTTCCTGGATGATACGGACGCTAAACACTTCTCCGGGCAGGTAAATGGCCTTGACTGCGTTGGCCAGTTCGTTGATGTTTAGCACTTGTACGCCCTGGATCTCGGCAACGCGGTTGAGGTTATAGTCGTTGGTCATAACCGGGCAGTGCAATTGGCGGGCGAGCAGGACGAGTTTGTCGTCAACCTCCTGCACGTCCTCAATGTCCATATCTTCGATCCGCACCGGCGTGGGCGAGTTCTTTCGCATCCGGTTCAGCACGTCGAGGCCGCGCCGGCCGCGGACGCGGCGTACATCGTCCGAAGAGTCGGCAATGTATTGTACCTCGTTCAGAACAAATCGCGGGACGACGATCGGAACCTGGATAAAACCGGTCTGGGCAATGTCAGCAATACGGCCATCAATGATGACGCTGCTATCCAGCAAGATCAGCCGCTCGTTTTTTGGGGCAACACTTTTTTCGGGCTGCAGCCCTATCTTGCGCGTTTTTAGTATGGCTTCGATATCGTTGGCGCGCATGACCATAATCGAAGTACCCAGCCAGGCAAAGAGGATCGTTCCGACGATGGGAAAGATCCCTCCCCACGGATCGGGAAGGTTGGAAAGCGGAATGGCCAGCAACGCACCGATAATCAAGCCGGTCACCAGGCCGATCATAATGGCAATGAGTTGCTGTGCAGGCAACTGCCGGATGCGATTGCGTATCCATCTGAACGGTTTGGTCGTGACCCAAGGGGTGAGCAGAATGCCCAGCGCAGCGCCGGATAATGAAAGAATAAGGACAGAGCGAATCTCTTCGGCGCTAGAACCGCCTACACCTTGTGCCAGGTAGGAGCCCAGTTGCCATCCAGCAATGGCCATGACCACCATACCGATCAGCCGCAACACAAATTCAATACTCATCTACCCCGTCTCCTCGTGCTACATCTGATCTTGTTATTCTATTCGCGCAGAGTGCGTCATCAATGTGTCAAGCGTAACAGCATATCCTTTCAAGATACGGTGATACCAGCATGCCAGAATAACCAAATATGAATGTCTTGTCACCAAATCGATGCCAAGATTGTACTAGAAAAGATCGATAAATGCAAGTAAGATCGAATGGCCGTTTGACACTCCGGATCACTTCAGGTACAATACGAGGGAGAACGATAAAGGAGTTTTTTATGCTAGACAAATTACAGCGTATTGCAGAGCGGTTTCAAGAGATCAACCAAGAAATGGCCCAACCGGAATTGGCGACAGATTACCTCAAGCTGGCCGATCTGGCGCGGGAACGGTCTGAACTTGAGCCGCTGGTGAACAAATATCAGGAACACGCAAGCGTGCTCGCGCAGATCGATGAGGCGCGCGAGCTGTTGGATGACGAAGAAATGGCCGATCTGGCTCAGGCTGAACTGGACGAACTGGAGCCGCGATCCGAGAGGTTGTTCGAGGAATTGAAACGTATGCTGCTGCCCAAGGATCCGCGCGACGACAAAAACGTGATCGTCGAGATCCGGGCCGGGGCAGGCGGCGACGAGGCCGGGTTGTTTGGTGCAGAGCTGGCGCGCATGTACATGCGTTATGCCGAGAACCGGAACTGGAAGACCGAGATCCTGAGCGCGAATGAGACCGGCGTGGGCGGGTACAAAGAGGTGGTTTTTTCGGTCGATGGCAAGGGGGCATATTCGCGGCTCAAGTTTGAAAGCGGCGTGCATCGCGTGCAGCGCGTGCCGGTGACCGAATCGAGTGGCCGTATTCACACCTCAACGGCGACCGTGGCCGTACTGCCCGAAATGGGCGACGTGGATATCGAGATCAATCCGGCCGACATCGAGATGGAGACGTACTGCGCGTCGGGGCCCGGCGGGCAACATATGCAAAAGAACGCCACCGCCGTGCGCATCATTCACAAGCCGTCGGGATTGGTCGTGACCTGCGAAAACCAGCGGTCTTTGACCCAAAATCGTCTGCAGGCGATGGCCGTTTTGCGCACACGCCTTTATGCCATCGAAGAACAAAAGCAGTTCGACGAGCAGGATCAGGCGAGGCGCTCGCAGGTCGGCAGCGGCGATCGCTCGGAGAAAATTCGCACTTATAACTTTCCTCAGAGCCGGGTGACCGACCATCGCATTGGCCTGTCGACCTATAACCTGGAAGGCGTCCTGAACGGCAACCTGGACGCGTTCATCGACGAACTGGCAACCACCGAGGAAGCAGAGCGGCTTCAGTCGTTGAGCGATTCGTCATGATTGACCGGTCCAAACAAGCGATCCGCTGCGCGCGCGATGCGCTTGAATGGGCGGCCGGTCAGCTTGGGGGGACGTCGGAACCAGTGATATCGGCCAGGCTGCTGCTGGCTCACGTCCTGGACTGTTCCACGACCGATCTGTTTGTCCATGCAGATCGGTCGTTAACTGTTGATCAGCGTAACAGGTTTGGCGATCTCGTTTCCCAGAGAGCCAAACACAAGCCAGTGGCTTATTTGGTGGGGCATCGCGAGTTTCTCGATCTCGACTTGACGATCGACGAGCGCGTGTTGATCCCTCGTCCAGAGACCGAGCTGTTGGTCGAATCCGTGATCGAGGCTGCCGGCAAACAGCCGGTGCGGATCGCCGACGTCGGCACGGGGAGCGGGGCGATTGCCGTCAGCCTGGCTGTACATCTGCCTGAGGCCAGAATCTGGGCTACCGACATCTCGGCGGCGGCGCTTGAGGTGGCGCAGGAAAATGCGCGGCGATATGGCGTTTTGTCCCGGATCGCATTTGTGCAGGGCGATCTGTTAGCGCCTCTGCAAGAGCTGGTGGATGTGATCGCCGCCAACCTGCCCTACGTCAGCCGGGCGGACTATGCCAATTTGCCACCGGACATCCGGTTGTACGAACCACGCCAGGCGTTATTGTCCGGCGACGATGGCCTGGATGCAATCCGTGCGCTGCTGGACCAGGCGCACGATCGCCTGGCCCCAAGGGGCACGTTGTGGATCGAGATCGGTGCAGACCAGGGCGAGGCGGTCCTGGCGGCGGCTGCGCGCGCTTTGCCCAAAGCACAGAGTACGGTCATCCAGGATTACGCTCACCTCGATCGCCTGCTTTATATCTCATTCGCTTGTCGTAACGGCTTTAGCCGTAAAAAATCGTGAGACTGTCACGGTGTGGCAATGTCGCCGTACGACTGGATGTGGAATAGTGTGCATTGGTATTTGGAGCATTATGACCGCGAGTGGTTGCGCGATTTGTGGCGACAATATCCGCTGCGGGATTATGGCAAATCTTGGGATGATATCTAGTTTTTTTCCGTTCATGATCGTGTTTTAGCCATCAAGAACCGCTGAAGCGGTTACTACAAACTGATCACTCGCTCGTAGTAACGGCTTTAGCCGTCAAGAAACGTTGCTCATAGTAGTGGCTTTGGCCATTGAGGAGGCGCATTGTGAACAATCCGTTTTCCGTTCAGGTCACACCCGACTGGGAGGCGCTTGTACGGTGCATCAAGCGCGAGGGCACACCCCGGCGGGTGCACAACATCGAACTTTTTCTTGACCGGGAAATGCAGATGGCGATCTGCGAGCGGTTCGATCTGCTCGATGGACTGGACCCGGACGACGATTATTTTCTGCCCAAGCAGCAGATTCGCATCCAGCGTTTCCTGGGATACGACACCGTTCGCTGCGGCCTGGAGGGCCTGAACGTGCCGCTCAAGCGGATGATCATTGATGACACCGCCGATCTACAACGCGACAGCGGGCGCAGCTTTATGGAAGAGCGCAAGGGACCGATTACCAACTGGGAAGAGTTTGAAGCCTATCCCTGGCCCGATCCAAGCGCGGCCGAGACGCGACTGCTGGAATGGTACGAGAAAAATCTGCCCGACGACATGTGTGTGGTCGGCAGCGGCGGGTTCGCTCACTTTTGTGAGTACCTGACCTGGATGATGGGTTACGAGTCACTGTGTTATGCGCTCTACGACCAACGCGACCTGGTTGCCGCGATCAGCGAGCGGTTGATTGAGTTGTTTCGTATCGTTGTAGCACGTATGCTCGAATTCGACCGGGTGAAAATCATCTGGGGCAGCGACGATATGGGGTTCCGCTCCGGGACGCTGATCGGCCCGCAGGATATGCGCGAGTTTGTGCTGCCGGGGCACAAGCTGATGGCACAGATGTCGCACGCCAAAGGTCGCCCATATTTGCTTCATTCCTGTGGCAATCTCTCGGCGATCGAGGAAGATTTGATCGAGGACGTGGGCATCGACGCGCAGCATTCCTTCGAGGATACGATCGTCAGCGTCGTCGATTTCAAGCGGCAGTACGGCGATCGGATTGCCGCGCTCGGTGGGATCGACATGGACTTTATGTGTCGCGCCAGCGAGGAGCAGGTTCGCCATCGCGTCCGGGAGACGCTGGCGGCGTGCATGCCCGGGGGCGGCTACTGCCTGGGCACGGGTAACAGCGTGGCCAATTACATCCCGATGGATAACTATTTGGCGATGCTTGATGAGGGACGCAAATTTCGCTCCTAGAACGCTGGATGATCTGTGCCAACACACTGAGCTTGTCAGGGCAAGCTACTCAGCGTATAATCGAGGGGATGGTTCATTCTGTGAGGGAAACAAGGTAACACTTTTGCTACGTCGCGACGCCCCGTAAACGGGGCTTGTTGATTGCATTTTAGCCGGATTTATGGCGTGCAGTCTACCAATCCCGAGTTGAGATAGGGGAACCTATCCAAATTTACTTGCTGAGAGTGTTTGTTGACATCGATTGGCAGCCAGCAGAAGTGGTGACGGCATATCGGACGAGCAAGATCGACAAATACTGGAGATGCGGATTATGAAAGTGATATATGATAGCGAGACAGATACGCTAATGGTCATCTTGGCGGAGACGCCAGTGGCTGAAAGCAACGAAGATAAGCCAGGGGTGATTCTGGATTATGACGCCTCGGGAAACCTGGTATCCTTGGAGATTCTTGATGCATCGCAGCGGGTGAGATTGCCAACCCAGATTGAGTACCAGGTCGTTCCGGCTGGTTCATCTCTGTAGTAAAGGTGTGTCGGTAAGGAACGTAAGGAGCGAACGATGGTCGCACAGCATGTCCGTATCGAGCGCGCAGTCCTCGAATCTTTTTGCCGCCGGATTTTCGAAAAACTGGCCTTGTCGCCCGAGGATGCTGCCCTATCGGCCTCCGTGCTGGTGGCGGCCGACGCGCGCGGCATTCCGTC
>JAFGJF010000681.1 GCA_016929205.1 Anaerolineae bacterium | reverse complement strand
AGAGGCCACAAAAATCCATAGGCAGCATGACGTTTTCGAGGATGGTCAATGTGGGTAACAGTTGGAAGAATTGAAAAATGACGCCGATGTGCCGCCCGCGCCAGTCGGCCAATTGGTTTTCATTCAGCTCGTGCACGGCCTCGCCGCCTACAAACACCTGGCCGTTGCTTGGCCGGTCGATGCCGGTGATCATGTTCAACAGCGTTGACTTGCCGGATCCCGATGGCCCGACGATGCTGACAAACTCGCCTCTCTCAACTTGCAGCGAGACCTTTTTTAGAACCGCCACCTCGCCTGCGCCGACCCGGTACGTCTTGTCCACGTCGTGCAGTTCGATCAACGATTTCCCGTTTTCTGCGGCCATATTTGTTTCGTTCTCCCTTCTCACCAAGCGTTTCCTGTTCTTTTGGATGTTCACAGTTACACTACGCAGGTCACGCGTCTAGTGTGACAGATTGAAGCATCCGGGAATGCCGTTTTTTTGCTCCGGCCGTATACAGACAGGATATCACGTCGCGAGCCGCATTGCCTATCCACTGGCTAACGGTTGGCTATCGTTTTGGCATTGGCTTTGGGAGAAAGCCTGAGGGATGTGCGCAACAATGTGAGTTCATCATATCATATGTGGGGTGAAATTTCAAGACATTCAGGATTGGTGATTCCCCACCAGTCGAGGTTTCATTCTGATCGGCTGAACAGGAACAAGACATATGGTCATCACCAAAGCGTTTTGCTTTAACAGCCGGATAGCGGTACAATGCGAGCCATCGAATTAGAGCGCAAGAAATGGATAGATTTTGGAACGGGCACATTGTATTATGGGGGCATCTCGCATGTAAAACCCAAGGAGTGGAACACAATGAAGCCCTTTACGACCGACCAACAAAAGTGGCAGGCACTGCTGGAACGCGATCCGCAAGCGGACGGCGTATTCGTATACGGCGTGGTCACCACCGGCATTTACTGCCGGCCTATCTGTTCTTCAAAGCGGCCCAACCGCGACAACGTTCGCTTTTTTGAGACGTGGCAAGAGGCGGAACGCGTAGGGTTTAGGCCGTGCAAGCGTTGCCGCCCCAAGGCATTGAGCGGTCCATCTCCACAGGCGCAAGCCATCGTCGAAGCCTGCCGGACGATCGAATCGTCCGAAAAAGAGCCCGCGTTGGCTGATTTGGCACAAGCTGCCGGTTACAGCCCATCCTATTTTCACCGCCTGTTCAAAAAGCAGGTCGGGATCACGCCCAAGCAGTACGCGATGCAAGTGCGTTCAAATCGCGTTCGTGCCAGCCTACAGGCCAGTGCGACGGTCACGGAAGCGGTCTATGACGCGGGATTTGCTTCGAGCAGCCGGTTCTACGAGCGCGCTGCAGCAACACTGGGGATGAATCCGTCTGTTTTTCGAAATGGCGGGCACAGCACACGGATCCGCTTTGCGGTTTCGGAATGCGATCTCGGCTGGGTCCTGGTTGCGGCAACGGAAAAGGGGATCTGTGCGATCGATTTTGGCGATACGCCTGAATCGTTAAAAGAACGTCTGCATACCAGGTTTCCCAAGGCTAAATTCATCCAGGATGATCCCAATTTTGATGGCTGGGTCGCCCAGGTTCTTGCCTTTCTCGATGCACCACGCCAGGAATTGAGCTTGCCGCTCGACATTCGGGGCACGGCGTTCCAGCAGCGGGTATGGGCGGCCTTGCAAGCCGTGCCAGCCGGCTCGACCGCAACCTATGGCGACATCGCCGCGCGCATCGGCAGTCCCAAAGCTGCTCGCGCGGTGGCGCAGGCGTGTGCGGCCAACCAGGTCGCCGTTGCAGTGCCCTGCCACCGGATCGTGCGCAGCGATGGCGGACTGGGGGGATACCGATGGGGGAGCGAACGCAAGCGGACATTGCTCGATCGAGAAGCCCGTGACAGCGCTGGACTGTGACAACGTTTGCCTGTGAATGGGGGTAGTGTTATAATGGCAATCGAGATTGCAGCGATCCCATTTGAGCAAATAACCGACAAAATTCTTTTTGTTCGAATGTAATAGGCTACGATGAAAAGACAGGTGGAATTTGAGTGGCTGGCTGGCGGCGAAGAGGAAGGGGAATGGGAAACCATTGCCCAGACCGAAAAGCGCCGCTGGCTCAGCCTGTTTGGCAGGGTCTCAAAGCGGGTATGGATCACGCTGGCGGCGATTGTCTTTGCCTTGTCGACGACGAGCTATTTTGTCGTGCGGTACACTTTTCTGGAAGCACAGCGCAAAATCACCTTCCAGATACAAAATGTGATCGACCTGGAAGCACGGGCTTTTGCCCAGGGCGACAAGACGCGTTTCCTGGCTCAGCAGGACAGCGCCGCGTTTGGCTGGTACACGCGGCAAGTCACGCGGATCAATCCAAACTGCACCGAGTTTGAGACGCGTGGCGCACCCTACCCCTGGCAGCCGCTGGACAACGATCCGCTGAACCGGTGTGCGCCAGTGCTTCCTGCAGAGATCGTGGACGTCAATTTGCAACGTGATGTAGCCTGGGTTGAGGTGATTGAAGGAGAACCACCGGTACGCCGGATGCGCTTTTATCGCCAGACCGCCCGGGGATGGGTACACACCGCGCCCGATGAGACATTCTGGCAAGCTCCGATCCGGGTGCGATATGGAAGCGTATTTGTTCGCTACCACAAACGCGACCAGCCCTACATTGCGCCCCTGGAGGCGCGCATCGGCCAGGTGGTGGGCGACGTTTGTGCCGTGGTGATGCATTGCGCGGCAATCAACAAGATCGAGATCGACTTTTCCACACAGACCCCGGCGACCATGCTTTCCGACCCGCAGGAGGCGCTAGAACGAGACGGAACGTTGGTCCTCTCATCTCCCTGGCTGTCCGGCATCCCGGTTGACGGCGTATATGGCGAAAGTATGCTCGATTCGCTGACCTATTGGGTGGCGTATGGTATGATTGCCAAGGCGTCCACTTCTTTGTTAGCCCAGGATATGAACCAGCTTCAAAGGTCGATCGCCGATGAGTATGCCGCCTGGTACGGCAACCAGGACATCACCCAGGCCCCACTGCTCAGGCGCATTGTCGATCGACACGGGATGGAAGAACTGCCCCGTATGTTCTTTTCCCTCAAAGGCACGCGCCTGTACTCCTTGTTTTTGATTCAATGGCTTGGGCTCTCCACAAGAATTGGGGAAACGGCATTTTTCGAATCGCTGCTCAATATCGAGCGTGAGGCCATTCTCACGGGACGCAAAGAGACATTCTTGCTTTTTCAGGATGACGGGTGGATTGAAGAACGAGCGCACCTTTTCGACGAACTGCAGCTGACACAACCCGTTCTCGACCCAGTCCGGGTCAAAGCTGTTGAACGGATCGACGGCTGCGCGCGCGTTATCCTGGATGAGGTGTCTATGGCCCGACAAAGTCGCAGCGAGCAGACGGTGGCAGTTGCAAGTGTTCAGGAACAAGATCCGTTCCACAACCCAATCGAGTTCTTTTGCATGCAGGATTGGAATTGGACACACACCCGGCCTTTTGATTAAGGAGCCGAGATGTCAAAACAGCCCAACATTTGGTTCTGGCATCGCACCCTCCTTATTCTCAACCCGTCAGTTTGACCGTAAACGTGGCCGCGTTCTCTGAGCTTTCCTTGTAGCCGATACGGATCGCCCTGGCCCGCAGCGTGGTTTGGCCCACAGGCAGGCGCAGCGGTTCCGTGTAAAGCAGCCAGTGCGGGGCATCACCCTCTTGAAAAGTGTAGGCAATTGACGCACCTTGCGTAGCGCAGTAGCACTGTACCAACAGCGGCGCGCCGAACTGCCCCCCTTGTGGCGCAGCCTGGATGCCGGGGCTGTCCTCACAAATCGGGATGAACAACGGCGCGGCCGTCTGCGGCTGTTCTCCGTTTGCATACCATTGGTGGACCATTTGCGCCTCGTCCATCCGCCCCATATCGCCAACCTGGTCGATCCAGGCGTCGAGCGCATTGCGTAGCCGTTCCAGTTCCGGCGCATAGGCGGGATCGGCAGCTAGGTTATCGATCTCGTAAGGGTCGGCCTGCGTGTCATAGAGTTCCTCGACAGGCCGGTTAGGCTGGAACATGAGCAACTGCGGCCCTACGAGTTCACCGGCCATGTACAAGCGCCACATCTCTTGCAGGATAGGATGCCGGTTTCGGTAAGGGATCCACAGCAGGTAGGGCAGTTCGGGATGGCAGTTGCGAATGTACTTGAAACGCTTGTCGCGCGCGGCGCGGATCATGTCGTACGATTCGTCGTAACGGTCGCGCGAGGCAAAGATAACCTCACGCGGCGGAGCAGCTTGAGAACCGAGGAACGCCTGGCCTTGCATATGCCGGGGGATATCGATGCCGGCAATCGAGAGAACGGTGGGTCCGAGATCGACGGTGCTGACGAGCCGGTCGCTGACGGTATTTGCCTCAAGATGGCCCGGCCAGCGTACGATCATCGGCACGTGGATGCCCGAGTCGTAAGGCCAGCGTTTGCCACGGGGCAGAGGGCCGTGGTCGCTCCAGTGAAAGACAACGGTGTTCTCGGTCAGGCCATCCTGCTCGAGCTGGTCGAGCAGCTCACCCATGATCCCGTCGACCGTTTCGATGTTGGTGTACATGCGGGCCATCGCTTCGCGCACCTTGGGCGTGTCGGGCAAGTATGGGGGGAGCTTGATGGCCTGAGGATCAAAGGCGATCTCGAGGCCTTTGTCGGCCCACATGCCGCTTTCGTGGGTTATGGTGGGGTTAAAGACGGCAAAAAACGGCTGATTGGGGTCCGGGCGGTTTCGCCAATGAGCGTCCGTGCTGAGTTCGTCCCAGGCGGTCAGGGGTGGCTCGAATTGATAGTCGGTCTTGACGTTGTTGGTGCAATAATAGCCTGCGGCGCGCAAATACTCGGTAAAGCATTTAACCTGGTGCGGGACCACGGCCGAGTAGGGCGTCGGCAGTTCTGGGGCCAGGGGATGGGTGTGCGCGGTGCGCATGTGCATCGTGCCGATCGAGATCGGATACATACCGGTGATCACTGCCGATCGCGAGGGCGCGCACACGCCGGTGGTGGAAAAGGCATTGGGCCAGCGGCATCCCTCAGCCGCCAGCCGGTCGACGTTTGGGGTGCGGGCGATGGGATCGCCATAACAGCCGTAAAAAGGGTTGGTGTCCTCGAACGAGATCCACAGAATGTTCGGTCTTTTGTCAGGCATTGTTGGTTCCTTTATATGATTGTGTTGATGGTTGTCTAGATGATCCACGTTCCCAGGAGCAGGAGCAGCGCCGAGAATACAAAGAGATACAAGGCAAAACCGCTGGCGATGGGCAGGAAATAGGCCACCACGCCCAATATGAATAGCAGCAGGGCAAAGTTCCACAAGCCACGTTTGGGGCGATGCAGTTTGATTTTCACTTTGTTCCTTCTTTCCAATAGACCGGATCGTGTCCGTCGCTGCGGTCCACGATCATGGCGGCGACGGTGTTGATAATGCCATACACCCAGGGCAGGACAAAAAACGACACAAAGGCGCCCGCGGCCAAGCCCGCAGCCAGACCGGTGAACGGCATGCCGGGATAGGTCGCCATCGCGCCGCTGGTGATACCGGCAATCATAGCTGCCTGAACGAGCGGGGCGATCAAGAGGATCGTGTCTTCTAGATCGCCATAGTTCTGCACCCGGTTCAGGCAAGTAGCGATAACGACGATCAACCCGCTTACGATGCCGAACACGAACCCACCGCCGGCGACGCTCACTGCGGTAAAGGTGACGAGGTCGTTCGGTCTTGCAGCGATAGCAAATGAAGCGTTGAACGCGACCAGGATGGCGACTATGATGGGCCAGCGTCTGTGGGTCAGGCCGAAAATCCCGTTGTAAACCCAGTTCAGGATCAGCGCGATCGCACCGCTGTATCCAACCAGCGGGTGCCAGGACAGGCGTGCATCAAAGCGAGGCCAGATGAGCCACAGCAGCAACGGCCCCCAGGCCAGGGTGCTGATCAGCCAGTTTCCGATTTGTGAGACCTGGCGGTTATGAACACGGTTGTAAATGTGATCATATTCGCCGTATTGGAGAGGAGTGGTTGTTGACATCGATAGCTCCCTGAGACCTGAAAGGTTTTTAGAAACCTGTCAGGTCTTGAGGTCTTGAAGAATTTACAGCTAACCATATCACAAAGAACTCGTATTGTCAAAACGCGGTTCCAGAGACTTGCCTTGGCCAGTGGATCGAGTTTATGTTAAAATGGGCGGAGATGGGAGGGAGCCACGGTGACAGCATTCGAGATTCTGCCCTTGTCAGGCGACCAAGATTGGGTGACGCGTTTTCTTGTTGAGCACTGGGGATCGGCTCGTGTCGTTTCGCGCGGCCGGATGCATCAAGCCGACAAACTGCCGGGATTCGCGGCGGTGCAAGCAGGCGACCCGGTAGGGCTGGTCACGTATCGCGTCGAGGAAGACGAATGTGAGATTGTAAGCCTGGACAGCGCGATCGAAGGGATCGGGATCGGGTCCTCGCTGATATGGGCTGTCAGGGATACGGCGGTGTCGATAGGATGCCAACGGTTGTGGCTGATTACGACGAACGATAATATGGCCGCGCTGCGCTTTTATCAAAAGCGGGGCTTTGTGCTCGTCACCGTGCATCGCAACGCGCTGGACGCCTCGCGACGGCTCAAGCCCGAGATCCCGCTGGTGGGGATCGACGGGATCCCGCTCCGTGATGAGATCGAGCTGGAGCTGCTTTTGTAGCGACTTGGCGTGCGAACGCCTACAATCTAATCAACTTTTCCAGCCATTCTATCCGCTCGTGCGTCCGTCTCCAGAACAGATCTTCCCAGATGTAATGAACGGCCAGCATCCTGTACTCGCCAAAGCGTTCATTCAGGGTCTGAAGGATGTGATCGGCCGGGAGCGGATCGTCCGGCTCGCGATTGAAAAAGAGCTTGCTGTAGATTTTCTGCTCCCATGGCGAGATATGATCCAATTCATCCCATTGATGGAATACATCGAACAGGATGTACCACACCGATGCCGGGCCGATGCCGTAGAGCGCGAGTAATGCCTCGCGCTGTGTTTCCTTAGATTTGCTGCGCAGCGCAAACTCGTCGATCTCTTGCCGGGCAAAGGCGCTTGTCACGCGTTTGATCGACTTGGCCCGGTAGCCAACCTTGAGCTGGCGCAACGCTTGCTCATTGACATTGTTTATAGCATCCGGTTCCCAACAGCAATGCAGCGCTTGACCATCATAACAGAGCAGGGTGCCATAGTTCTCAAAAAGGGTCTGCATCATGTTCACCGAGCGACGCACGGTGGCATTTTGCAGAACAATCGCCACGATCAAGTATTCATAAAGCGAGTTGTGGGTCACGGGGCGCATCCCGCGCCAGGTGTCGATGATCGGGCCAAGGAGCGGATCGTTGAAAAAACGAGCATAGAATGCATTCAGGTCAAGATCAAGGTTGTAGCGGTAGCGGATTTCGCCAACCACGCTGTCGATAAAGGAGGGTTTCAGTTCGCTTTCCGACCACATTGACAGTGAAAGAGTGGGATGGTCGACGGTGCCCCGGTTCTCAAATTTGAGCCCTAGCAGCGTTTTCTGCCAGCGCATAGTCTGCCAGCGCGTTCCCGGCGACCATGTGTTATCCGTCGAGGGAAAATGGTCCGGTTTGTGCATCGTAGCGTCAAAGTGAAATGGGGCCCTGGGAACAAGATCGACGGTGTATTGGACGTTCAGCGAGACTTGTCTTGCCATAGAGCACCTATTCTTTCTTTAGCCCAACACAAATT
>JAFGJF010000680.1 GCA_016929205.1 Anaerolineae bacterium | reverse complement strand
ATGATCTCTTGAAAGATGATCCGGAAATCGCCGAGGCCGGACAGCTTGGCGATCTCGACAAAGGCGCGCTCGCGCAGGGTCAGTACCTGGGCGCGGATTTGCCGCGTCGGCCTGGGCCAGGCAAAGATGGCGACGATAAAGGCAATAGCATCCATCGACATAACGCGCACCGTAGCAGCAATGATGATCAACACAAAGATCGAGGGGACCATCAGCATAATGTCGGTGAAACTGCGAATCACGGTGTCGACCGGGCCGCGAAAGTAGCCGGTCAAGATGCCCAGGGTTATCCCGATCGCCGAGCCTACCGCGCCGGCGATCAACCCCACTCTCAAGCTGTTCGGCGTGCCAACAATCATCAGGGCCAGCATATCACGCCCGGTGCTGTCGGTGCCTAGCGGGTATTCCAATGAGGGAGCCATGTTGAGCTCCACCGCGCCCATGCGTGCCAGATCCGGGTCGCGAAAGAGCGGTCCCAGCAAGCCAAAGGCAAAGATCAACACGACGACACCCAGGCCCACGGAGACTTTCCAGTTTCCCCAAAAGAAACGCCCGATTGAGGTCCCTAACCGGATCAAGCCGCCTGCAGGGCTCGCCGTTTTGGTTGCTGTAGCCATACCTACCTCCTCTGGTACGTGATACGTGGATCGATCGTGGGGTAAAGCAGGTCAATGAGCAGCACGGCTAGCGCCGTGGAAAAGACCATCATAAAGGTGACGCCCTGGATCAGCGTATAGTCCGAGTTGCCCACCGCCGTGCCGAGCAGCCAGCCCACTCCGGGATAGGAAAACCAGGTTTCAACCAGCGCCGACCCGGAGACAATACCGCCCAGGGACATAGCCAGCGCAGTGACCTGGGGCAGCATAGCATTGCGCACCGCGTACTGCCAAAAGACGCGCGCCCGGCTCAGCCCCTTAGCCTGGGCGAGGATGACGTAATCGTCGCCATAGATGGTAATCATCATGCCGCGCATGCCCAACGCCCACCCGCCGGCCGCCACGATGACTATCGCCATCAGCGGCAGGATAGCGTGATAGATCACATCTTTGATAAAGGGCCAGGTAAAGCCAGGCCCGACGTCCAGGCCATAGCCGCCTCCCGCTGGGAACCACTTGAGCCCGTAGACAAAGATATAGATCAGCACCAACGCCATCAGATAAGAAGGGATGCTGGCAAAAGTCAGGCTGAGTGGCAAGAGGTTGCGGATCCACTTGGGCGTAGTCCTCCAGCCCATCAGCGCGCCAATCGTGGTGCCGACCACAAAGGCAACCACTGTGGCCACCGAAAGCAGGCCGATCGTCCAGGGCAGTCCTCGCAGCAGGATATCGCGCACCGGCGCAGGATAGTAAGAAAGGGAGTACCCCATCTCAAAGGTAACCATGTTGCGCAAGTATTTCAGATACTGGATGGACAGCGGATCGTCGAGCCCGAACTTGGCCCGGTAAAAAGCGATCAGCTCCTCCTGATTTTCCAAAAACATCCCCTGCTGGGTCATACGCATGAGAATCGCCTGCATAGGATCGCCGGGCGCTAGGCGGGGGAGGAAAAAGTTGATGGTGGCCGCTCCCCACACCACCAGTATAAAGACCAATATGCGCCTTCCCAGGTAACCAAACGACAAGCCCATCGCTGTCCCTCCTGAATGGTCAGTGGGGACATCCTGCCAACCGGCAGGACGTCCCCACGAGTTCGTTCAGATATTCAGCCAGTTATGCCTTCTGCACGTTCTGCAGCATGAAATGCACGATCGACCACCACGCTGGCGGATGGCAGTAGTTAGGCGACAGCGGGTTCTCCCTGGCCGTCGGGAAATTCTTCCAGTAGGTAGTGAGGAACGGCAGGATCTTGCGGGCCTGGGTAACCCAGATCACGGGCATCTCATCGATCAGGATCTCCATCGCCCGCTTAAAGGTAGGAGTGACCTCCGGGTCGTCCAGGGCCAGCGAGCCCAGCTTCTCCACCAGGTCTGAGTACTCCTGGTTGTTATACCGCCAATAGTTCGCGCTGGCGCGCTCGCCGATCGGCTTGAACCAGCGGTTGCTGTACTGGTCCAGCGTGGCCCAGGGCTCGTTGATGCTGCCGCACGACTGCCAGCCGCAGCTCGCCTCGAACGTGCCATTGGCCAGGTTCTCGCTCCAGTTGGTGCCCTCCAAGACGCGCAATACGGCGTCCACGCCGCCACGCTGGTACTGCTCGACCAACATCATGGGGATCTTTTTCATTTCCACATAGGCCGAGTGTGCCTGGACGGAAATGCTCAGTACTTGCCCATCCTTCTCCCAAAAGTTAGCCTTGTTGCGCGTGTAGCCTTTGCGTTCAAAGATCTCGTAGGCCTTGTCCGGATTGTACTGGTCCACCCGCTCATAGATGTCGGGTACGGTGGCCATAGTGATCTTTTCCATGGGCACGTAAAAGGGGAAGGGGGTGACCGAGATCTTGGTCGAGCCCTCGTACGCCACCCGCACCACCTCTTCACGGTCGGTCAGATAGTTCAGCGCCCAGCGCATTTCTTTGTCATCCCACGGCGGGACCAAACAGTTGATCTCCAGATCGCGCGCGCAGGGATCGAGCCAGGCAAAAGGCAGATCGTCGTACCAGCAGTGAATGTCCGGGTTCTTTTGCTTCATGGCAATCAGCGCGCCGGGGCTGACATCTTCCAAGTAGTCACACAGGCCGGCCACTAGGTCGGCCGAACGCTGCTCCTCCGTGCCATGCCATTGGTAAACCACGCGCAGCGGCTCAGGCAGTTTAAAGACACCGGTCTTGACCCCCCACCAATCTTCACGGCGGTCAAAGACACGCACCGTTTCCTCTGTGCGGTTCAGCTTGTAGGGACCGGTTGCCACGGGCCATCCCTTCTCCTCGTCATAGAACGTGAATGCCGCCAGATCCTCCACGTCCTTGTAGATATGCTCCGGCACAATATGCACCGACGGTGACCCGATCTTGGCCCCAAAGTAGTCCAGGACAAAGCGCGGGTTGGGGTTCTTTAGATACACTTTGGCCGTAAAATCGTCGATCTTTTCCACGCTGTCCACCCATTGGGCCATCGTCGCCGAAGAAGCCAGGTTGGGCGCGTTCGCGACCAAGGTCTCGAGGGTGTAGACAAAGTCGTTGGCATCGCAAGACTCACCGTCGCTCCACTCGACACCCTTGCGGATGCTAAAGGTCCACTCTTTCAGGTCCGTGCTGACCGAAAATCCCTCGCCCTGCCAGGGCATCATCTCACCTGTCTCATAGTTCAGCAAGTACATCGGCTCCAGCATGGTCTGAACATAACCATTGCCCAGGTTCGCTCCCGTTGGAGCAAAGCGGTTAAAGATAGTCGGGTTGACCGCGCGCCCGGTCGAGTCAAAGATCAGCGTGTCCTCTCGCGCCACCTCGCCAGCAGCCAGGGTCGGCGCAGGAGTAGGCGGGACGACGGTCGGCGTCACCACCTTTTCGACGATCTTGGTCACTTCTTTTTCAACAACCTTGGACTCACCCTCGACGACAACCGTCTCTTTGACGATTTCCTTGACGATCTCGGTGACCTTGACCTCTTTTTCGACTTCGACGATCACCGTCTGCGGCTGGCAAGCGGCTGCAGCCATACCTGCCGCCCCCATCGCCGCCATTCGCAAAAAGTCCCGACGATTGAGCTTCTTTTCTTTCGACATGTTTCCTCCTTTTCGGAAATGCCTACAAATAAAAAACTCGCTTATTTCTTTCACCCCTGATCGGGGTCAAACGCCAAACTGTGCATTGTACTGGTCCACGATCTGCCCCACAACCTTGATCCGATCCAGGTCGCCGGTAGACGAGATTTCGTCCGAGATGCCCAGGATCAGCTTGGGCGCAAAGAGATCGATCAGCCGGCGGACACAGTCGACCAGCACGCCAACCGAAAACGTATCGTCAAAATAAACCGCCGGGATGCCGTCCAGCAGAAACATATTGTCGCCCAACGCGTCTTTGACCTGGTCGAGCGTCGCGTCCCCCTGCGGCTGCGGCGTGATTGCTTCGATCCCATCCAATCCGGTTTCCTGCGCATACGGCAGCAGCGGGACCGTCTCGCCATCCCAATGTGAGCACGTAAATTTGCCGGCGGCGCGCAGCCGCTCGCAGCGCCGCTGGCAGGCTGGGAGATGGTACTTTTCAAACAGGTCAGGCGAGAGCGTGCCGGCGTGAATATTCTCGCCGAAATTGATAATGTCCACCGGCGACGCATTGATCACGTCGATCAGCCGGTCGTGGCTTTCTTCAAGCGCGCGAAAATAGGCCTCGACCGTATCCGTCCAGTCATAGATTGCATAAATGCCCTGCTGCACGCCCATCATGTTGATATAAAGGCTCTGCACGTTCATGCGCGGCAGGTACATCGTCGGCGCGCCCAGGTCACTTACTGTGTCCTGTAAATCCTCGTACTGGGCCTGATCCCATTTCCAATCTGTATTCTCTTCGCGCCAGGCCGCGACCTTGAGTTCGGCTTCCGTCTCAACCGGCCATTTGACCGTCAGATAGTGCCAGTTGCTGGTCATGCGACGCCGCACCTGGATTTGTTTACCCACCGGGGTGTGGATCGTGATCTCGGTGTCGGTCTCATTCAACTCGCGCTGCGTGGTCTTGACTGAAGGATGTTCGATGCGGCGGAAACAGGCATTGTACTCGTACAGGCGAGCAGAACAACCAAGCTCGCGGTAAATCTGGTATTTGTCCATGCCGGTGTACGGGGGAGGATACGGCTCGCCGGCAAAGGTTTTGTCGGTCAGCCAACAACCGATACGTGGCTGCCAGATGATCTTGCCGCCGGATTGGCCAAAAGCCACCTGTCGGTGAAGGTCTGCAAAGCTGGGAGAAACAGGTGCCACAGTGTCACCCTTCTAGCAGGCTTGTCTGCCTGCTGGGATCCACAAGGGAACGGACGGCATCCACAAACCTGAACCCAGATGTGATACAATGGGAAAGACGATGTGGTCATAGAGCAGACCAATCAGAACCTATGTAACCATTATACAAGAGAATATCCGAGTTGTGTACACAATCAATGACCGTTTTTGACCGTTTTTTCAATTCCGGTCGGCGGAGGCCAACGATTCTGTCACAGTCATTTACGGATAAGCAATCCACACGTCTACGCCCCGTTCCATAAAAGCGTTGCGATCATAAGGGCTGATTCCAGCGCTGGTAATCACGCAGGTAATGCTTTCGATCGGCGCAACTCGCACCAACGATTCGACCCCGATCTTGGTATAGTCGGCCAAAAGGAATACCATACGCCCGGCAGCGATCATCGCCCGCTTTACCGCGGCCTCAGCCAGGTTGATGTTCGAGATCCCAGCCGCTACGCTCACGCCGACTGTGCCGACAAATACCTTATCTGCATGTGTCTCCCAGAAACGACGCTCGGCTTCATCGCCAACCAGCGATCGGGTCTGGTGCTGCACGTGACCACCGCTGGAAATCAGCGAGATGCCTGGGCATCCAGTCAAGATCTGTAACACCGGTATCGAATTTGTGACCACCGTGATTCCACAACGCTCACACAGCGCCTGTGCCAGATACATAATTGTATCGCCGCTGTCCAGGACGATCGTGTCTCCCTCTTGCACGAACCGAGCTGCGGCTCGGCCGATAGCGCGTTTGAGCGCTTCCGTTTCCTTTTCTTCGTCCAGACTGGCATCAATGATCTCGATCGAGATACTATGCGCCCCAGCGCGGCTGCGCATGGCGTCGCACACGTTCTGGTACCATTCGTGCGCGCCAAAAGGGTGAATATATCCTATGCGCGCCGGCTTGGTGTGATATTTGCACTGCAACAGAGTGATAAACTGCGGCGTCACGTTGGGTAACTTGTCCACTCGTGACCATTCGACTTGCCACTCACCTGTCGTCGAATCCAATGTATAGTACTCGTGCAGCGTTTCGGCAGTCACAACGGCAAAAGGCGTATAGATGCGCTCCGGTAAGGCATTCTTGTTAAAAGCGCACACTGCGGCATCGATACAGGCCCTGCCCACGACTTCCGGGAACATCGCAACAGCAGCCTGAAATGGGCCTTCTGCGATCATCAAGTCCCTGGTTAACTTGCCCTCAAGTCCCGTACAAACGACCAGAAATCGACTTTCTTCCAACCCAAGTTCGTGGATCGCATCCAGTCCTCCCATCGCCGAGACATCATTGATCCCAAAGATGACATTGATGTCGGGCTGTACAGCCAACGCATCCAGAGCGATCAGGCGCGAGGCGTCACGGTTTCCACGCCCGTCGACACGATAAATCGTTTTGTCTTTGGCCGGAATACCGCGCAGACCGTCGGCAAAACCCCGGCTACGTGCCTGGGTATTGGTTTGCGGCAAACTGATGTCAAGCACCGAGATCCGACCGTTATAATGCTGCCGGACGTAATCGGCCACCCACAGACCCAACTGTAGCCCTGCCCGATAGTTATCGACAAAAACCGCCGAGACCATCCCCGGATAGGGCATTGCTTCAGCCACGATCGGTACACCAGCCCGCCTTGATCGCTCGACCAACACCCGCGTGGCCATGGTGTCGCTCGGCGTTACAATCAGAACGTCGACACGATCCAGCAGAGCCGCCCGGGCGGCCAACAGGCTGGTCGTAGGGAGCTTTTCTGACTCTCGCAATCCAACCTGCTTGCACTGGGCGCCGCCGTGAGTCCGAACAACAAGATCCCGTTCTGCCAACCGCCTCAAATCGCGCCGCGCCGTCTCTTTCGAGCAGTTGCAGTGCGTACAGATCTCATCAACGGTAATCATGCCATGCTGCTCGATCATTTCGAGAATGAGAGCCTCACGTTGGCCCGGTATCATACTCTCTTGCCACCACTTTCTAGTCAGCGTCCAGCGGATATTTAAAACCGTGCCCCACAGACAGTGTCCCTTGTTCAGCCCCTGAACGCTTGTGATAACCCGGTTTGATGATAGGCACATTATATCACAGAAACGATCTCGAGCGTAAAGCAGGTGTAGGCATTTCCGCGCAAGTGTGATACAATGGCGCAAAATCTCGACCCGGTTACGATTGGAACGCGCCATCGAACTGTTTCGCTTGTGGAAAAGTGCGATGTGCCAGAAACGTCATAGGCAACCGTACGCCACCCAAACCATCAATATGGAGAGAGAACTCGTGATTGGTCACGCCTTTGCCAAAGCAATCCTGTTCGGCGAACATTCGGTCGTCTATGGACGCCCGGCGATCGCCGTGCCGGTGACCGAGGTGCACGCGACAGTTGTCGTTGAGAATACCGCACCCGGCTCGGGCATCGTCATTTACGCTACCGACATTGGCCGCACGATCGATGTGCACAATGCGCCACCTGACGAACCATTGAGCCTGACCGTGCGCAATACATTAGAACATCTAGGGCAGAGACTGGAAGGCGATATGTCGCTGACCATTCGCTCTACCATCCCGGTTGCCAGCGGCCTGGGCAGCGGAGCAGCGGTAGCAACGGCCATGGTCCGCGCCCTGAGCGCACACCTGGGACGGCCGTTGGGCGCGGCATCTGTATCGCAGTTGGTGTACGAAACGGAAAAGTGCTTTCACGGCACGCCGAGCGGCATCGATAATACCGTCGTCGCTTTTGAGCAGCCGGTTTACTTTAGCAAGGGACAGCCAATTGAGACATTTGCTGTCAAAAGGCCCTTTTGCATTGCCATCGCCGACACAGGATTGCCCAGCTTGACCGGCGAGTCGGTGGGCGACGTCCGTGCCGCCTGGCAGCGCGAGCCGCAGCGCTACAATGCGATTTTTGACCACATCGGGGCGATCGTCGATCAGGCCCGACAGGCGATTGAGATGGGCGACGTGAACACGCTTGGGGCGCGGATGAACGAAAACCAATACCTGCTGCGCGCGCTCGAGGTCTCGTCGCCAGAGCTGGAAACGTTAATCGCAGCCGCGTTGCAGGCCGGCGCCGAAGGTGCTAAACTGTCGGGCGGAGGGCGCGGTGGCAACATGATTGCCTTGATCGCACCAAACATTGCGGAGCGGGTCCGGCGCGCCCTGCTCGAGGCCGGAGCCAAACAGGTAATCGTCACTCAAGTAAGAACGTCAGCGTAGGGGCAATCCCGGGAGTGAACGCCACTGCAGTGGTTGGCCTCCGGGCGGGCCTCGTGCCGGCCCTATCTGAAACATCAAGATGATGTGTATGAGGAGATAGCCAATGAACGTCCAGGAATTGATTGACCTATTACAGGCCGAGGGACACCTGCTGACAATTACAAAAGAGGTCGATCCCCATCTCGAAATGGCACGCGTGATCCGCGCTTTGGGCGATCGGGCCGCCTTGTTTACCAACGTACACGGCAGTGACACTCCCGTGCTGGTCAACCTCTGCGCGCGGCGCGATTATCTCGCTTGCGCCCTGGACGTATCGGCCGATCGACTGCTCTCTGTCCTGGTCACAGCGTTGGCCCATCCAATCGAGTCACCCGTCGTCGGACGTGCGCCCTGCCAGCAGGTCATCGAACCCGACGTCGATCTGGATTTGCTGCCAATTCTAACTCACAAGGAAGAGGATGGCGGGCCCTATGTCACCAGCGGTGCGTTGATCATCCAGGACCCCGAACTGGGCACCAACGTCGCCATTCACCGCCTGATGCAATTGGACAAGCATCGGTTTGCGGCCCGCCTGGTCGAAGGACGGGGCACGCACACTGCGTGGAAAAAGAGCGGCGATCAGGACTTGCCCCTGGCGATCTGCATCGGCTTGCCGCTGCACGTCCTGCTCGCTGCGGCGACGTCGCCGGCCCAGGGTATCAACGAACTGCACGTTGCCCAGGCGCTGGCACCGACGCCATTGGTGCGCTGCTGCAGCAACGACCTGCTTGTCCCGGCAGAAGCCGAATGGGTGTTGGAGGGGCGGCTGACCCACGATATGACCGCCGAAGGGCCGTTCATCGATCTGACCGAGACCTATGACATTGTGCGTATGCAGCCGGTGATCGAGATCGACCGCATCACCCACCGTCGCGGCGCGTCCTATCACGCCCTGCTGCCCGGTCTGGCCGAGCACAAACTGTTGATGGGCATGCCACGCGAACCGACCATTTACGCTGCCGTCAACGAGGTGTGCGACTGTGTCAACGTGTGTTTGACTATGGGCGGTATGAGCTGGCTGCACGCTGTGGTTCAAATCGACAAGCAGCATGCCGACGATGGCACCAAGGCCATCGTCGCCGCGTTCGAGGGACACCGCTCGATGAAACAGGTCACCGTCGTTGATCTCGACGTCGATCCGTTCGATCCGGCCGAGGTCGAATGGGCAATCGCCACCCGCTTCCAGGCCGACCGCGATCTGTTGGTCCTGACCGATCAACCCAGCAGCTCGCTTGATCCCTCTGCCAAACACGTGCCCGGCCAAAAAACGCGCACGACCAAGATGGGCCTCGACGCCACCATCCCCTGGATCGATCACGACGGCCGGGAACGCACCCTGGAACAACGCGCCGAGTTTCTGCGCGTGGCCTATCCGCCAATCGATCTCGGCACGTACCTTGAATCTGCACTTGACGATGGAGACTAATCACCCCTCTGGAAAAAGGCGAGAGCCATCCAGGCGTCCGCGAAAATAGAGCCCAAACAACAGCGTGCCGGCGGCGGTGAGCGCAGATGCGGTCAGAAACAACGCGCGATAGCTCAATGCCGTGATCAGGTAGCCGCCAGCAAAGGCGAACGCCATACGGCAAAAAACGTCCCGATCTGAGCGATCGATATACACAGCCCGTCGTCCAGGTAGACGTTGAAAAAGGTGCGCGACACCCCCGTCCCCGTCGACCGCAGCATCACAGCCAGCGCCATCACGACAATGATCGCCACCGGTGCTGGATCAGGTTTGCACAGCGTCTGTGGAACCGAGGAAACTGAACGCCGATTTTTCCTATTCAGGCATAGGCGCGATCAATCCCTCATCCATCATCTGGTCCATCATTTTCCGCGACTGCTCGATCGCCGTCTTGGCCGCCTGGTACAGCTCTTCTTTTGATCTGGACAACAAGGCTATCCCCTGTTCCTGTGCCTTTAGCGCCGTGGCGACGGCCTCGCGCGGAAAGACGTCCCATTCGTCCATGGTCGGCATAATATAGTCTTCGCCGAGGCCTCGTTCTTCGGCACAAAGAGCTATCTCGTACGCTGCGGCAATGGCCATCTCATCTGTGATCGTCCGCGCACGTACGTCCAGCACGCCGCGAAAGATACCGGGAAATCCCAGCGAGTTGTTGACCTGGTTTGGAAAATCACTGCGCCCGGTGGCAACGATGCGCACCCCGGCTTCTTGCGCCTCCCACGGCCATATTTCGGGGATCGGATTGGCACAGGCAAACAAAATGGCATCCTGATTCATCGCTTCGAGCCAGGCGGCGCGAAGGGTATCGGGGCCAGGACGCGAAAGCGCGATACACACATCTGCGCCGGCCAGCGCCTCAGGGATACCGCCGCAGCGTCCCTCACCGTTGGTGATCTGGGCAAAATCACAGCGAGGATCGTCGGTCGCAAAATCAACCCGTTCACAGTTCAAAATGCCCTTTGTGTCGACCAGCATCATCCGCGCCGGATCGGCGCCGGCGGCCAAAATCAGGCGCGTGATGGCGACATTTGCCGCACCGGCACCGATCAGGACAATGCTCACGTTGTCGAGCCGCTTGCCCACCACCTTAAGTGCGTTGATCAACCCGGCTAATGTGACCGCGGCCGTACCTTGTTGGTCGTCGTGCCAGACCGGAATGTCCATTTCGGCGCGCAATGTATCCAGGATCCTGAAACATTTGGGTTTGGCAATGTCCTCCAGGTTGATCCCGCCAAATGAAGGCTGAAGCAGTTTGACCGTCTGGATAAACAGATCCGGGTCTTTGGTATCCAGGCAAATCGGTACCGCGTCTACGCCACCCAGGTATTTAAAGATCAAGGCTTTTCCTTCCATGACCGGCATTGCCGCTTCCGGACCAATGTCACCCAGCCCCAACACCCGCGTACCATCGGAAACGACGGCGATGGTGTTCGCCCGGTTGGTGTGCTCCCAACTCTTTGCCGGATCGGCCGCGATCTCTTTGCATGGCGCAGCTACGCCTGGTGTATACCAGATGGCAAAGTCTTGCACACTGCGTACAGGAACCTTGGGCGCGATCTGGATTTTCCCTTTGTACAAGGGATGTGCCTGCAGCGCCTTTCCGGCAGGCGCTTTCGCCTTGGCCAATAACGTTTCGATTGATTGCATCTTCCATATCCTCCCGAGTGCGATGTATAACCCGTTCGGTATCCGGGTTCTGGATGTGTTATTTGATATTCTTGGCCAACGTCTCGATCTTTTTTCCCGTTGCCTGCCAGGTCACGTTCGAAATGCCGAGCTTTTGCCGTAACCGCGCCTCGTCCATCCCGCCCACATAGTCACGCACCGCCGCCGTCCAGCGCAGCATCTCGAACGAGATACCCTTTTTTGCGATCCCGGCCTTTTCGGCCACGTCAGCCAGCACGTATTCCAGGTTGCGTGCCGTGCAGGGAAAAAGCACGTCCTGGGGATCATAGATCTCGAGATAATCGTCGAGGATAGGCAGAATATCGGCCGGGAAGGCAATGTTGCGTTCCTTGGTCTGCTTGCGCGGATCGGCATACCGGATCTGCAGCACCGGTCCGCCGGCAACGTTGCGCTGGATGTGCCGGAGTTGGATGGCCATGCATTCCGCTTTTTTGATCGCTGTCGCCAGCAACAGGTTGATCAGCAAATGCGGGCGCGGATCTGACTTTTCAGCCCCCCACATCTGGCCGGTGACCGTCAGTGCGCGTGCAATTTCCTTTTCGGTCAAGATCTCGGGTAGCGGCGTGTTGACACTATGCTGGATCACCGCCGCTGCGGGGTCCTCCGGCAACACCCCGCTCTTGTGCAGCCATTTGAAAAAGACCTTGAGTGTCGTCACCCGGCGGGCATACGACTTGGGACTGCACGGCACGCATCGCTCTCGCAGCAACCAGCCGAGGAACTTGTTCAGATCGTCTGTCGCGATGCGACTGATGAGCCGGCCTTGTCCCAGATATTGCCCTAGCAGACGCAAATCACCGCGAAAGGCTTTAATCGTGTGCATGCTGAACGATTCATTGTCCATGTACAGCTCGAATACCTCAGCAGCCTGAAACAATGTAGAAACATGACTCAACGATGCCATTCCCTGCCCCAATTCCAATGTTAATTGCTCTTCGGTCATATCACCAGATCCCTTTCGTATAGTACGCATTTCCTTTATTGTACCGCAGAATCAATATTACGTCAAGTAGAAAACGCGAGGAAACCGTGGTTTGCCCACCGCTGCTGTTGGGCAGAGTGCGCCCTCTTCTTGTCGTCTTGCCTCACGAATAAATGTTACCAGAAGGGATTCGTTGCCTCACCAGAAGAGGTTACCGGCAAGGCAACGTTGACTCATAT
>JAFGJF010000679.1 GCA_016929205.1 Anaerolineae bacterium | reverse complement strand
TTGTCAATATCTTGGGGGAACGCCGTCATCTTGACGGCCTGAGAGCCAGCAAGATGCTGGCGTTCCCCTCTTTTTTGAGATGATGCCAAAGATTGTTCTAGCATATATCTCATATCTTGCTTGATCAAAAACCAGGTTTCTTGACCTTTGTCAAAAGTCCAATTGATTGCTGAAGCGAGACGAAGGACATACAGATACGTTATGAAATACAAGTGTTTGGCTTGTGAAGCGCTGGCACGTGTGGTCTATTTGTGTGCGGCGCGATCGCCACACATTGTGGACGTCGAGTTGTTTCGCCTGGGCTGGCACAATGACCCTCCCGATTTGCGGGCGCGCCTGCAAAGCAGCATTGATGCGACCGGCGGGCAAGGCTACGACGCGGTGGTCATGGCCTACGGGCTGTGTGGCCAGTCTACGGAAGGGCTGATTGCGCGGGACGTTCCCCTGGTGATCCCACGCGCGCACGACTGCATCACCCTTTTTTTGGGCAGCCGGGAGCGGTATCAGGAGCAGTTTGAGAATCACTCGGGCACCTACTGGTACGTGCAGGATTACGTTGAGCGGAAGGACGGCCCCGGGACCAGCTTGTCCATTGGCGCGAATATGGATACCGATGTTCGCTCGCTGTACGACGAGTACGTGGCCAAATATGGACGGGACAATGCCGACTATTTGATGGAAGTGATGGGCGCCTGGCAGGCGCACTATAACCGCGCGGCCTATATCGATATGGGCGTGGGCCATGGAGCAGAGGTCGAGGCGCAAACGCAAGAGGAAGCGGCTCGACGCGGCTGGACGTTTGAACGATTGGCGGGCGATATGGTGCTGATTCGCCGCTTGCTGGAGGGCGATTGGCAGCATGATTTTCTGATCTTGGAGCCCGGACAGCGTGTCGTGATGAGCTATGACGATCGGGTCGTGGACTGCGCTGCGCAGGCCATTTGACACTGCCTCTGCTGCCTGGTCTGCAACGAGAGGAAGGGTGTGATGGCGTCGATACGAATCGGGACGTGTAGCTGGAAATTCCCGTCGTGGCAGGGGCTGGTCTATTCCGCGGACACGGGCAGCAACGATTTGGCCGAATACGCTAAAAAGTACGATACGGTTGAGGTCGACCAGTGGTTTTGGTCGCTGTTCGGCCAGGACAATATCGGCTTGCCCAAGCCGCCGGACGTGGCTGCCTATCGCAGTTCGGTTGCGGATGATTTTCGATTCACGATCAAGGCGCCCAACAGCATCACTTTGACGCATCTTTACAAAAAGGCCAAGAATGACCCGCTGGTAACCAATCCATCCTTTCTGTCGGCAGAGCTGCTGGCGCAGTTCCTGGCGCGGATCGCGCCGCTTCAAGATGTATGCGGGCCGATCATGTTCCAGTTCGAATACCTGAACAAAGTCAAGATGGTTTCGCAAGCGCAATTCCAGAAGCAGTTTGAAGCGTTTGCCGGGCAGATCGATCGATCCTGGTCGTATGCGCTCGAGGTCCGAAACCCCAATTACGTCAATCAAGGCTATTTCGAGTTTTTGAACAAGAATAACGTCATTCCGGTCCTGGTACAGGGTTATTGGATGCCACCGGTGACGAGCATTTATCGTAACTGGAAGTCGCTGATTCTGGAGCATGGTACGGTCGTCGTCCGTCTTTTGGGCCCAGATCGGCAGGGGATTGAAAAGCAAACGGGCAAACGGTGGGATCGGCGGGTTGCGCCCAAGGATGAGGAGCTCAAGGTGATCGTCGATATGGTCAAAGAGATGGCCGCCCAAGGCATAGAGGTGTATCTCAACGTCAACAACCACTATGAGGGTTCGGCCCCTTTGACCATTGCGCAGATCCAGCGGCTGATGTGATCGAGGATGAGTTCGTTTGTTCGATGTCTGGCCGATAGCTGTTATCATAGTGGCGCGCCAAACCCGCTTGAGGAATCCCTCAAGCGGGTTTGGTTTTAGATGTGGCCATATGTCTGCTATCGCACGACGATCGGCAGATAAATGTGCCAGGGTGTTTCGTATTGCGATAGAGTTGTTACCGAGACCGGGCCGTGCGTTGTGCGCTGTCCGTTGACGTCGATATCGACGAGCCAATACGTATAGTAGATGTCTGCTTGTACTGCCAAATCCTTGAATTGATAGGCAGCTCCAGCTCCTTGCCTGTGCCCTGTGGCCGGCAGAAACGCGATTTCGTCTGCGGATTCCAGTTCCTCTCCCGTATCTCGAAACAGGTAGAAGCCATAGTTGTCGATTTCGACAGCGGTTTCCCATTCCACGAGCACGGCATCCGGCAGCGATGTGGCCCGGAAGTAGAGCAGATCGACGAACGTTGTTACATTGCTGATCTCTTGATCGTCATTTTTGTCATCAGATGGGTTGTCGTATTCGTCAAGCACATTGGTGACTGTGGCAACGTTGGTTGTTGTGATCACATCCTGGACGATCCGGAACACGGTGGTGACGACGAACGTTTCGCCGGGCATCATATTCCGTCCCAGACCGTTTAGTCCGGCAGCGGTCAGGTCATACCAGGTCAGGATACCGTCGTCATCCGGTTCGTCGGGCAGTGGATCGGCCCATTCGAACGAGAGATAAGCAGGATCGTATTGGTCGAGCATGGGCAGTACGTCGATCGGGCTGGGTCCGGTGTTGGTGATACGGATCGTAAAGGTTACATAGTTTGGCGCCAAGTCGTCGGTATTCCAGTCGATGGCTGCTTTGTCCAACGCGATGGAAGGGTCTTGAATCGCAACCGGCACATCGTCAGTGTCGGTGATGATGCCGCCAGGATGTGTGCCTTTGCCGGTGGCCTCATTGACATAGGTCCCGGTGATGGCGGGCGTGGCGGTCACGCCAAAGGTCACGGTGAGGCTCTCTCCCGGTGCCAGGATGCCGAGGTCTTGCCAGACCAGTACCGTGGGCGGGCCATCGACCACGTTGGATACAACCGGTGTGCTGGAACCGGCGGTGTAGTAAAAGTCAGGTGGCAGGGTATCGGTCAGCACCAGCGGATCCAGGATCGCCTGGCCGGTGTTGGTGATGCGGATCGTATAGGTAAACGGCATCCTGTTTGCTGCGCAATCGACCGAGACCGTCTTGACCACGTCGATGCCCGGTACCAGGTAAAGTCCGGCATCCCATGTCGGATCGTGCTCTCCCGGCTCCAGGGTGGTGCTGATGGTCCGGCCAGTGATGGGATCGGCATCGCTGTCTGCCGCGTCGTCGCCGCCCTGATCCTGATAGGTCAAGGTATAGGTGGGGGGCGGCGTAAAGTCCAGGTAATAACCACCCGGCTGCAGGTTGGTAAAGCTATAGTACCCGCTGGCATCGGTGGTCGTGGTCGAGATCGGCACGCCGGCCGTCGTGTACAGGGTGACGGTCACACCCGGCACACCGGGCTCTCCAGGATCCTGAATGCCGTCCACGTCCCAATCGAACCACACATAGTCGCCCAGGCTGGCAGCGACAATGAACCCAAAGTCGATGGTCAGGTTCGAGTTGGTGTCGCCATCTTCGAACACTGGCTCGGTGCCCAAGGACAGGGTGACCGGATTGCCCGAGATGCCATTGATGGCCGGCGCGTCGTCGTCGATGCCGTTCTCATCTCGATCTTGATCCAGGTCGTCATCTGGTACGCCGCTGCCGGTCGAGGAGAACAGCCCTTCAAACGGCTCGCCAGTGTGGAACTCGGAAGCCGGGATGTGCACGACATAGGTATCTGATACCAGGCCGGTAAAGGTATAGTATCCGCCCGCATCGGTGGTCGTGGTGACCACTGGCGTGTCTACACCCGGCATTTGCCCGGAGCGGTACAGTTCGACGACGACGCCTGCAATGCCAGCTTCGCTGCCATTCATCGCGCCATCATTGACGATACCACCTGCGCCGCCGCCCATGTCTAGCCATACCACATTGCCCAGGCTCATCAAGACATAGTCTTCAACCTCGCCGTCGTTGGCCAGCCCGGTGTAGGATAGGGTGCCATTGGTGTCGTAACTGGTAAAACGGAAGCGGCTGTAGACGCTGCTGCCGATGGTCACGTTGGGCACGCTGATGACGAGCGTGTGTGTACCGGCGTCCAGGTACAGGTCGTTTACGGTCGAGACGACAGGTGCGCCATCCAGGGCGATCGTGTCGATGACATCCAACGTGCCGTCAAAATCCAAGTCGATCCAGGCGTTCAGATATCCCGCTGAGGCAGCCGTGACCTGGATCTGCGCCGTTTGCCCGCGCATGATCGGGGTCAAGAAAACGATGCCATCTTCGTCGTCCGAGGCGCCGGCAAGGTCGTCGCCATCGGCTGCCAATGACGGTTGTCCATCCGACTCTGCGTCTATGGTGCTGCCCAGATAGGTGACGCCATCCACCACGTGGCGCGCGCCATCAGCGCCCAATGTCGTCGGGTACAGCCCTGCGCCCTCCGGCAAGTCGCCGTATTCGACCAGGACAGGTGTGAACCGGTGGTCTTCGATCTCGCCATCGCTCGCCAGCCCCGTCGGCGTCAGGCCGCTGTCGGTGCTGTAACGGAAACGTGCATTCAGCGTGTCGCTCAGCACGACCACGGGCACGGTGAAGGTCAGTACGTTGGCCCCGGCAGACAAGACTGTGTCCGTAAAGATTTGCTCACCTGCATCCGTCAAGACGCCGTTCCCATCAAAGTCGATCCAGGCGTTGAGATAGGCGCTAACCACATTCGTGCCGGTTATGGTTATGGTCGCGATTTGGCCGGCAACGATGACCGAGTCCAGGCGCACGCCATCTTCGTCGTCCGGTGTGCTGGCGTTGTCGTCGCCTGCTGCCGTGCCATTCGGCTGCCCATCCACTTCTGCGTCGACAAAACTGCCCAACGTCGGGTTAGCTTGGGTGATGATGATGTGACGTGCGCCATCTTGTGCTCGCGTGGTTGGGTATGGCCCTTCTGGCAAGTCGCCAAAGTCCAGTTCAACGGTGGGAATGGCGTAATCCTGGATCTCGCCGTCGTTGGCCAGTCCGGTTGGCTGCAAGTCTCTATCGGTGCTGAAGCGGAAACGGGCATAGGTGGTGATGCCCTGCGTGGCCGTGAGCGGCACGCCTATCGCCAGGGTGATACTGGTTCCAGCGGTGATCGTTTCGTTCAGAGCAACCTGTTCGCCAACGTCGTTCAAGACCCCGTTGCCATCAAAGTCGATCCAGGCGTTGAGCACGCCGGTCGCCGTCGGCGCGGCGGTCACGGTGATAACCAGCGTTTCGCCGGGCACCAGCGGTCCAGAGAAAGCAACGCCATCCTCATCGTCGGGTATGCCGTTTGTATCATCCCCATCCGCATTCAACGACGGTTGGCCATCTAGTTCGGCATCAACCGTGCTGCCCAACGTTGGATTGTTGACCGGCAAGATGATATGCCGCGCACCGTTGTCAGCGTTCGTGGTCGGGTAGGTAGGCGTCGCGTAACCGGATGTCGCTGGCACGTTGCTATCCGGCAGGTCGCCGTAGTCGAGTTCCAGGACGCCGACAAGATAGTCTTCAATTTCGCCATCCGAGGCCAGTCCGGTGGGTGCCAGATCGGCATCGGTGCTGAAACGGAAACGAGCATAGGTTGCACTTTGTGTTGCCGTCGAGGGCACAGTAAAGGTGATGACGACACTTGTCCCGGCAGCGATCACTTGGTTGGTGACAACCTGGTCGTTTGTATCGTTCCAGTCACCGTCACTGCCAAAGTCGATCCAGGCGTTGAGCACGCCGGTCGCGGTCGGTGCGGCGGTGACAGTGATTGTCGCCACTTCACCCGGCACCAGGTCGGAGTCGAAAACGACGCCATCTTCGTCGTCCGGGATGCCGTTCGTATCGTCCCCATTGGCCAGCACGTTCGGCTGCCCGTCTATCTCGGCGTCGACAATGCTGCCCAGGGTGGGGTTGTTGGCCGGCAGGATGATGTGCCGCGCGCCATCGCTGGTATAGACGGTCGCATAATTGATGTCCGGCGCATCGCCATAGTCCATTTCCAGGACCTGGACGAGATAGTCTTCTACTTCGCC